>CALARM010000514.1 GCA_937888925.1 uncultured Synergistia bacterium
TGCAGAAAGTATGATTTATTCCACTCCTTCCATTGCAGAAGGGCTTATTTATTTCGGCACATGGGATAAAAATCTTTTCTGCCTGGAATTAAAAAAGGGAAGTAAAGTATGGGATACCAGTATAGGACTCGGTATATATTCAAGCCCCTATTTTTACAAAGGACTTATTTACTTCGGGAATGAAGATCATAAGCTCTATTGCGTGAGCACAGCGAAAGAACTTGAATAAAACAGTATTCTGTCGCAGGGCAGAAATAACTGTTTCTGCAAATGGCGGTAAATTATGGCAAGATTCTGTGATAACTGCGGAAAAGAAAATAGAGATATAGCAAAATTCTGTCTTGTATGTGGAAATAATTTACAGGAAGGTATCATACCATTAACAGGTCCTTTACTTCCGGGAACAATACTGGATAATCGCTATACTATTCTGAAACTTATAAAGGCAGGCGGCATGGGTGCAGTTTATAAAGCTTCCTATGATAATCTGAATAAAATATGTGCTATAAAAGAACTTCTTCCTCCATACGGTGAACAGGAAGAACATGAAAAGGCTACAGAATGGTTCAAAAGAGAGACGAAACTCCTTGCAAAGCTTGACCATCCTCATTTACCGGGATATGTTGACTGTTTTATCTGTTACGGCAGATATTATCTTGTTATGAATTTTATAGAAGGGGAAGATCTGGAAAGAAAACTGGAAAGAGAAGGGAAACCGGGATTACAAGAAAGAAAAGTAGTGGAATGGACGCGGCAAATTCTGGATGTTCTTGATTACCTTCATACGCAGAAACCTCCTGTCATTTATAGAGATATAAAACCCGGTAATATTATGATAAATAAATACGAACAGGCTACGTTAATAGATTTCGGTATAGCCAGGGTAGCAAGCAAATACAGTCACACACAGAAAACTGCCATAGGCACAAACGGTTATGCCCCTATAGAACAGTGCAAAGGCGATGCAGAACCAAGGTCTGATCTTTATGCGCTTGGAGCCACTATGCACCATCTTCTAACAGGTGTATGTCCTCTTCCTTTCAGGTTTGAACCGGTCAGGAAACTCAACTCTTCCATATCGGTTGAAGTGGAAAGGGTTGTTATGAAAGCCTTAAAAGATATACCTGACGACAGATATGCATCTGCCAAAGACATGTATACTGCTCTTCCCTATGGAAGGCCCCAGAATAGGATAACTGTTAATGTTATAAGACCTGTTACGGTAGAGTTGAGAAAACCGGGAAGAAAAGTATGGGAATTTAAAACGGAAGGGTCTGTAACATCAAGCCCATGTGTATCAGATGGCTCTGTTTATTTCGGAAGCAGTGATAAAAAACTTTACTGTCTTGATGCAAAATATGGTAAAAAAAACTGGGAATTAGATACAGGTTCTTATACCTTTTCCTCAAGTCCCTGCGTATCGAATGGTTTTGTTTATTTTGGCAGCGGTAAAAACCTTTACTGCATAGAAGGTAAAACAGGGAAAAAAATGTGGACTTTTGAAACAAACCTGGGGTTTCAATCCAGTCCATGTGTTATACATGATGTTGTTTATTTCGGAAGTAATGATAAAAAACTCTACTGTATTTCTGCCCGTGACGGAGTGAAAATCTGGGAATTTGAAACAGGTAATATTATTGTTTCCAGTCCCTGTGTTTTAAAAAATTTTATTTATTTCGGCAGTGATGATTACAATCTTTACTGTCTTGAAGCAAAAGACGGAAGGAAATTCTGGGAATTCAAGACAGGAGGCATGGTAAAATCCAGTCCATGTGTCTGTCTGGGTCTTGTTTATTTCGGAAGTAATGATAAAAATCTTTACTGTCTTGACGTAAAAAGAGGAAAAAAATTCTGGGAATTCAAAACAGGTTTCTGGGTATGGTCCAGCCCCTGTGTTACGGAAGATTATGTTTATTTTGGAAGTGATGATAAAAAACTTTACTGTCTTGATACAAGATATGGAAAGAAAGTATGGGATTTTCAAACAGGAAGCAGAGTTGGTTCAAGCCCATGTACAACGAATGGTCTTATTTATTTCGGAAGCAGTGATAAAAAATTCTATTGCCTTAATAACAGGACAGGCATAAAAGCCTGGGAATTTGAAACAGATGGGGAAATATGGTCAAGCCCATGCATTGCAAACGGATTCATATATTTCGGAAGTAATGATAAAAAATTATACTGTCTCGACACAGGGAAATCCGGTCTTACGGCAGGAAATTCTCTCAGCGGTCAGGAATATAATTATTATGCGTAACGTGGTAACTATAATATAATAAAGTCTTTTATATGTATGTAAACTTACAATAATTGAAGTAATATTATGGTACTATAATTTACTGAAGTGAGCATAAATGAAGAGTGAAGGGTGACGGGAGGAACACGTTTATTATATGCTTATGCTCAGGTTAATAAATATTAATGCTCAACCCCGTAAGAAAAGAAAATTTGTAATCTTTTATATATTGAGTAAAGAGAAAACAGCAAATGACCGATAAATATAATTACGCTTTACGCGTCACACTATTCAAGGTGGTAAATAATGTCTGTATTTTGTGATAATTGCGGAAAAGAAAATAGAGAAGTAGCAAAATTCTGTACAATCTGTGGAAATAGATTATCCCAGGCTGTTGTTTCCTTTAATGGGCCTTTACCAGCAGGGACAAAACTGGATAATCGTTATACTATTATAGATCTCATAAAAGCCGGAGGAATGGGTGCGGTTTACAAAGCATCGTACGATAATCTGCATAAAATATGTGCCGTAAAAGAACTTCTTCCTCCATATGGAAAAAAAGAAGAACATGAAAAAGCTACAGAATGGTTTAAAAGAGAAACCCAGTTACTTGCGAAACTGGATCAT
>CALARM010000515.1 GCA_937888925.1 uncultured Synergistia bacterium
ACATTGTAAATGCTCTATTCTCTTATAACCTGCCTGTGTATAAACAGGACATACAAGCAGGTCTTCTCCGAGAAGATATTCCAGATATTTTTCATTATATTCAGGCCATTCAACAGATATGTCTCCGAGTAAAGGCAAGCCTTCATCAAAAGCTCTCCTTGCTGCGGAATATATGACAGGGAGAAGTCTGTACCTGAGTTTTATATATTCCATTACAATCTCTTTCGTTTCTTCCGAATAAAGCCAGGGATAACGTTTGGCCCCTACTGTGCCATGGACTCTTGCAGTGGGAGAAAGACATCCGTACTGCAAAAATCTTGTATAAAGTTCGTCATCAGGATCCCCTACATGACCTCCCAGATCCTGTCCCACATATGGCATAAACTGACGGCCGAAAAATAAAGTATCCCTTATGCCATTACGGAGATCATCCCATGAACTGTGTATGTCCCCTGTCCACCATATAGGATATCTGTGAGATGCAGGATGGTCTGACCACATGCTCAAAAGAACTGTTCTCATACCCGGATGAAAATGGCTTATTATATCAGAATAAAGATACTGGCCCCATACTTCTTTACCTGTACCGAAAGGCCCTTCTATGAATTCATGCCAGTTTTTATCATACCACCACGTATCAAGCCCCATAGAAAGCATACCTGTAAGATTTTCATAACGATATTTCAGATGAGCCGGTTCTACAGGCTCCATATCCCGTGAAGAAGGATGATCGTTCATTATTATTTTTACATTTAAATTATGAGCCTCTTTAAAAAAAGAAGTCATATCAGGAAAATATTTTTTCTCTATGTCATATCCCGAAGAACCTCCGACACGCCAGTCTGTATCAACGACAAAAACATCGAGAGGTATCCCTTCTTTTCTGTATCTTTCTATTGTTTTAATTGCTTCGGTATCTTTATAAGGATGATAAAGACTGTTCCAGAAACCGAAAGCCCATAAAGGAGGTAATGACACAGAGCCGGTAAGTTTTAAAAATTCTTTTCTCAGTAATGACAGATCTCTATTGTAGACAAATATATAAACATCATGACCGTCGTCAGAGGAGAGCCATCCACTGGATTTATCTTCATCAGACAGGGGCGGAAGAGCACCCCACGGAGGAGGCACTATAACAGGTTTATCAGGTAAAACATAAATATCTTCACCTGTCACGGGAAGAGGTTTCACAGAAAAATTCTCTTCAGAACCTTTCCATAAAAGTTTTTGTCCCATGAAAACCTTTACATTTCTGATAGATTTCTCTTCTTTTTCTACAAGAACCATATAGCCACCGGTTTTTATTTCGCAAAAATTATCTTTACAATTAATGTCATATGTTACGGAAGGCCAGTCTCTGTTTATAACAAGAAAGGTAGGTCTGTCTTCAAACCCGTGGGAACCCTTTTCTTCTATTCTCAAAAGACTGGAAGAAAGTAAAGAAATTCTTATAGAGCCGATAATTACATGTGACTTTTTTGTTTCTATCTGCCATTTTGTCATAAATCAGTCCTCCTTAAATTACACTATAAAAATTCCTTTTTCCCAATCACTTTCCTGTAAAAAATTTTTCAAAAAATCCTGATCTTGCATTTATTTTCCGTGGGATTTATAATAAAAAATACAGTATATTTCATAACAATTTACAGGTAATCCTTACGTCACCTTCTACGCGTAATGAAACCTTTACATTTTAAAAGGCAGACAATATTCATGAATAGTTTTTTCACTGAAGAAAATTACAGAACATTTTTCAACAACGCACCTGATGCCATCATAGTAGTAGACGCAGACACAAAAAAGATTTTAGATATAAATGCTGCTGCATCTAATATGTACGGCTATACAAGAGAAGAAATACTGAAGCTCACAATAACGGACATATCTGCAGAGCCGGAAAAAACTATTGCAGCTATAAACAAAGGGGTAAACTATATACCGATCAGGTATCACAGGAAAAAAGACGGCACAATTTTTCCTGTAGAAATAACCATAAGTTTTATTAATAAAGATAACAGACAGATACATATGTCTTTTGTCAGGGATATAACGGAGCGAAAGAAAAATGAAGAAAAACTGGCAGATTTACTCGAATTAAATCAAAAATTAATAGACTCTTCTTCTATAGGCATAATTGCCTATAATGCCACATCAGGCAGATGTATCATTGCAAACAGAGCAGCAGCGGAAATAGTTAACTGTAAAGTAGAAGATTTACTGGCTCAAAATTTTCTCCACATAGAATCATGGAAGACATATAATATCTTGAAACTGGCAGAAGATACAATATCAGAACAAAAAGAACATCATGCAGAAATTTATATGATTACTGATTTCGGCAGAGAATTATAT
>CALARM010000516.1 GCA_937888925.1 uncultured Synergistia bacterium
GCAAAAAAATTATGAAAAAATTCCGTACATAAACTGCTGCACTGCCCTGTATATCAATTCGTCATTTAATTCAGTATAACCGTTCAGGGCAAGTCCTGTATAGGTATTTATCATTCCCAGGAAAGTAGCTCCCAGTGCTTTATGTTTTCCCTTCATGTTTCCATGATGCTGGGAGGATGCAATAAACATTTCTTCTATAATATTGAAGTGTCTCTGGTTGAAACGGGCAATTATTTTCCAGGAAGCACTCTCGGGAGGAGCAAACCACATGGATAACTGCATCCTGTAAAAATCGCTGTTTTCTCTGGCAAACATAAAATGAACCTTTACGACTCTGTAGAGAGTAAGGGGAAGGTCACCGTTATACAGGGCAGCTTCCTTTGTTATATCGTATAAACGATTGAAATTTGTCTCTATAAGTGCTTCCAGAAGCCCTTCCTTGCTGCCGAAATAATAGTAGAGTGTAGGCTTTGTTATACCTGCAGACTCTACAATCTCCTGTACACTGACAGAGTCATACCCCCGTGAAGAAAAGAGTTTTAAAGCACATGATAATATATTTTCTCTGTTATCCATAATATTATTAGTATACCATTTGGTATATAAAATGTCAAATGTTTATTTCATATAAAAAACTCCCCGTAAAAAGGGAGTTTTTTGAATTTTTTGACTGTGTCATAAATTTTGTGTAAACTTCTATCGAACCTTTTACACCCTCGATTTTTTAATTACTTTCATAAGGCTTTTCATGATATGTTCCGTCAATAATTACCTTTATATCCTTTTCATATGGTTCGTAATATTCGGTGCCGTAGCCATGTTCAGATAAAGCTATGCCTTCTACTGCAACTATATTTCCTTTTTGTAGAATCTTTTCTATCATGGCATCTGCCTCTTTATTCTCTCCTTCTTCAATATAGCCGAAATCCAGAGTTGGGTAATAGAAATTCTGATCATAGTATGTTTCCAGTTTTTCAAAAAAGGCGTCATTCAGATCTTCCAGTTTTACAGCAGACGGAAGCACTACTCTGTCTTTTTCATCGATAGGCACTGCTGCTACTTTTACAGATTCAGGAGGTTTTTCATGATATGTTCCATCAACAATTACCTTTATATCCTTTTCGTATGGTTCGTAATCGTCGTCGCCGTAGCCATGTTGAGATAAAGCCCTGCCATCTACTGCAACTATATTTCCTTTTTGCAGAATCTTTTCTATCATGGCATCTACTTCTTTATTCTCTCCTTCTTCAATATAGCCGAAATCCAGGGTCGGGTAATAGAAATTCTGGTCATAATATGTTTCCAGTTTTTCAAAAAAGGCGTCGTTCAGATCTTCCAGTTTTACGGCAGACGGGAGCACTACTCTGTCTTTTTCATCAAGAGGCACTGATGCTGCATTTACAGCTTCAGGAGGTTTTTCATGATATGTTCCGTCAACAAGTACCTTTATATCCTCCGCATAAGGTTTATAATCACTGTCATCCTCGTTAGTAATAGCTCTACCTTCTACTGCAACTATATTTCCTTTACTCAGAAGTCTGTCTATCATATCATCTACTTCTTTATTCTGTCCCTCTTCGATATATCCAAAATCCAGGGTGGGATAATAAGAATTCTGATCATAGTAAGTTTCCAGTTTTTCCAGAAAGGCATCATTCAGATCTTCCAGTCTTACAGCAGACGGGAGTATTACTTTTTCTTCTTTCTTCTGTGAAATACCACTTATATTCCAGTTCTCAATCTTTGACGAATCCAGCTTTTCTCTGTCCTCCGGTATAAGGAAAAGACTTCTCATGTTTCTTACTTCCTGTGTGGGAGAAGGTCTTGCACCTGTTCTTGATATGAATACAGGTTTATTGTCAAGGAGATCGAACTGAGCATTGTCAAAACATAATCCCCTTTCACCCTGGTTTACGTCACTGGATTTTACTCTTCCTTCTTTAGAAAGCCTTTTTAATATTTTTTCAGAAACTTTCGAAATAGTCTCTTCTTTTTCATCAAATAAAATATCGAGGTTTTTCTTTTCTTTTTCCGTAAGTTCTTTTTTTGTTTCTATTGTTTCTAATTCCCCGGGGTCTTTTATTTCTCTTATCTGGTTATCTGTAGAAGTTGCTACAAATATAGATCTATGTTTTGTCAGATATTCAAAACATTCGGCAGCTCCCGAGTTTTCAGAATAAAAAACATTTGTATCTACTTTATCTCTTAATCTCTCTTCTTTCTCAAGCTCCATAAGTTTCTGTGCCTGAGTTTTGCTTACATTCTGCGGCCCTTTATAAAAGGTTTTTATTTTTGAACTTATTGCCTCTCCTATACTTCTCATGAAAATATCGCCTCACTTTATTACTTCTCTTAATAATTATAAGAGATACCACAGAAAAGATAAATAAGAAAATGTTAACATTGTGTAACATTTTTATATGAAAATGATGAAATCTTATGTTTCACTGTCTATTAATTTTCATATTTGTTTGTAACCGCTCCGGTCATGCCGGTTAGCCCGAAATTACGTAAATCTGAATCTTTACAATATATACTTCATGAATTATAATCTGTATATTCTGAAATGCCAGAGGTGAATAATTTGTCTGATATACTTGTTTCCGGCCTTATAAATATAGAAACTACACTGCGGATAGATAGTTTCCCTGTGCCTTATTTTCCTGTAACATATCCTTTTTTCGGCATAAACAGCACTGTGTCGGCTGTAGGATATAATGTAGCCAAAGCTCTTACTGTACTTGGCAATAAAGTAAATTTTCTCTCTGTTACAGGCAGAGATCTGGCTGGAGAGGT
>CALARM010000517.1 GCA_937888925.1 uncultured Synergistia bacterium
AATTGTAGGCTCCAAATTGATAAGCCAGACTTCACCTCTAATCATAGAAATCTTCTCCATCAAGAGCAGTAAATGCAGTTAATTCCTTATCTGTAGCATAATCTTTTAACATTACTCTGGCTGCTTCTGCTAATTTATTTTTTTTATCTTTCTGATTTTTTATTATGTCCGCCCTGCGAATATCTTCTCTAATCATATTTAGAGTATCTTCAATAATTTTTAAACGTTCTTCATTTGTAAAGTTTTTAAGTTCCAGCAGAATTTCTTTTTGAGTCATTAAAATCACTCCTCCAGAGATTATTCTGATCAAATTATAACAGTTAAACTGTGATAAAGCAAAGATTTTTCTGATTTTTATTCTTCCAGTTCCCACAATGGTTATCTGCAATCAAATTAGTAGGAAGAGCATATCCATCACCCAGGTCAGGAAACATAATAACCTTTCCTCCACTCCGACGTCCTGGAAGTAATAGAAGCACTCTGTCATCATCTGCAACCATTGTTCGAAGAAGTGTTAATTCCACATTATAAGCAAAAAGCATTTCTAAACTACCGAGTACTATAAGTCCTCTACCTTTAAGATTTGACCGCAAAAAGCTCTCAAAAGCCCTTTCCACATGAGCGGCAGTAGGCTCAGGTCTTTTTGCTTCATTCTCCGCCAGTTCCCGAAATTCTGCATCAGGAATAGATGAAAGAATACCTTTATTAACTGACAGAGTTGAAGGAAAAGGTGTTCCATTGGGTGCTACGGTATCAGCTTCCGCTACGGAAACATCAAATAATCCTAATTGTTTTACTTTATCTTCCTTTATATCTATTTTCTCACTCTCTTTTACAACCTCTATTTCATTTTCTTTTACACTATGTTCTTTTACACCATGATGTATTCGAATCCAATCTACAAGTTTAAGTAATGTGGCAGAAGAAATTTTAATGCCGGAAATTTCACAGAGAGAAGAAACTTCTGCAGAAAGAACATCAGAAAGACTTCCAAACTTTTCCAGAAGACTTTTCGCCAGGGGTAAAACATCTTTCTGAGGAATAGAATAAGCCAGGAGTAACTCTAAAAGAGCTTCTTCTGTATGTGAACCTTCCCCGCCTTTTATAAATCTCTCCTTCAGCCTTTCACGATGGCCGGTTTTACTGTTTTTGTTCATTTTATATTCCCCGTTCACTTAATTTTTATTTTATTTCAGTCTATTTTATCTATTATTCTGACCAATTTTTCAGTCAGTTTATTTCTTATTTTACTGATCAGTTTAATCCTTGACTTTACACCTTTTTTCATCTATCCATTTTGCTGCCTCTTTCAAGTCCATGTCATACAGGTCAACAGCTTCTTCTTCTGTCAGTTCAATCCTAAATTCTTTTTCAATTTCAGAAATTTGTTTTGTGTCACAAAGCGTGTCAGGCGGATTGCACGTTGACCACATGCAACACATTTGCTTTGAGTCTGGATTATGTTTGTATTTGCGTTGATATTTCTTGTATATATTGTACAATTGCTGGTATGTACTTCTTGCTAAACAGAGAGTATGTCTGGTTGGCACAATAGCCGATCCGAATACCTTATGATTAACGATGCCTTTCTCTGTTGCAAGAAATATAAAGAATTTCTTCAGTGCGGTTTTGAGCTGATCTGGTGTAGTGGAGTCCCAGACCTTCCTCTTCCACCACTGCTTAAAATGGGTATTAACCATTCCTTTAGTAATCTCCTCGATACTGTCGGCATCAGTCTGCCAGCAAATGAAATCAATAAATAGATCGATGATTGTTGAGTATTTACGAGCCGTCTTTTCAGAGTATTTCGCCAATAAATATTTATGGAATTCTTTATTGAGTTCTACCAGATGGCAACGGAATGGTTCTCTCTGTTTTTGAGCTTCTTCCATCAGTTTGAAGTATTCTCCTATTTTGTCCCCCGGAATCGCTACTTTGCCGGTGTACACTTTCGCCATATTGATGACTCCTTTCATTATCACCCTGTATACAACCCTGTCAATCTTTCGTTTCAGAAAGAATTAAACAGACTTCTCTAACTGTTTTATCAATATTTTCATCCCATAAAGACTCTTTTATTGCTAAAATCTCAGTCTCAGGATTTAACCAGCTTTTCACTTCTTCACATCTTATATCATGAGGAAGTTTTGAATTTAAAACAGGCCTGCAGAGTTTACCTTCAAACCAGGAAATCTCCCTGTTTATATAAAATTCAAAACTGGAGATTTTAATGTCCTTAAGCCAGTCAGGCTTTTTATTACTTATTTGTGACAGAGCAAAATAAAATTGATTTGAACAGACTGGCCTGTTATCACTCCGGGACATTCTTGCCAGCCCTTCTATGACAATCTGCCGTATTTCACCACCGAGATGAAATATATAAATCCTGTCTGACTTTCTTACAACAGGCCATATATTATCACCAATACCAAGATATTTCCTTATAGCATATGCCTGAGAAGAATTTTTAAGTATTCTTTCGGAAGCATAATTCCATTCCCCTTTAACAAGATTTTCATCCTTTACCTTCTTAACTTCAATATTATAATCTTTAAAATTTTTTATTTGAAGCAGTTCTCCCCCTGTTTTCAAACCTTTACCCTGAACATATGTAATATCTGTAGCAATTTTCTCGCCGTTCTGTTCATCAATAACATTATAACCGTAAGAAAAATCTATGTTAGAATGAATTTTACCGTATTCAGTCCTGTCCTGCCAGTAATCACCAGGCCTGAGACCTTCTTCATTTTCGATTAAATCTTCATATTCTATCATTCTGTCAAGAATAGATTTAGCTTTATCAGGTGAAATATTACTTTTGAGGAAATCTTCAATGGTCACTCTTTTTCTGGTACGGACCGGAGATTGAAAAATATAGGAAGCAATCTGCTGAAAAATAACAGAATAATTACTTCCTCCGTTATATGGAGTTTCGTAACAATCCTTTAAACCTTCTATCATTGCTTCAAGTATCATTGAGTCAGACATAGTATCGGCACAGGTTATTACCCTAATCTGGCCGGTTCTTCTGTTCCCTCTGCCAAGTCTCTGCAAAAGTGCTGCCATATCGGGAGGAGGGCCGTCGAGGACTACTAAATCAATATCTCCTATGTCTATTCCAAGTTCAAGAGTGGATGTGGCAAAAGCTACAATTCTCTCTTTATTTTTTACAGCTTCTTCCCCGTCTTCTCTGACCCTTTTACTCAAACTTCCATGATGGGCCACAACATGATATTTAAATTTATTCAATTTTTCTCTCATGTAAGAGGCCAGAATATCAACTCTTTTCCTGGAATTGGAAAAAACAAGTATTTTTTCCGAATTTGCAGGATTTTTTTTTATATATTTAAAAAGTGCCTTATGAACAGGTTCCATAACATCATTGAGACGTGTAATTTCTCTCTTTTCTTCAGATGAGATATATTCTCCATGACCCATAAAAGAACTTATTACCTTTTCAGTTTCAGAAACAGTAGCACTCAGACCGATAATTTGAAGATCATTTCCAGGAATATGACGGATTGAAGATACATATCTCTTCAATCTTCTGAGTCTTTCTATGAGCCATCTCACCTGTTCCCCTCTCTGTGTGCCGTAAAGAAAATGAATTTCATCCAGAACAACGGCTTTAACAGAGGCAAGAACATGTATGTACGTTCTATGTCTCCCGCGGCACATGATACTGTCAAAGGATTCAGGTGTTGTTATAAGGACATGAGGGATTCTGTAAGATCGTGACGAATGTTCTCCTGTTTTCCTTACCAGTCTTAAATCAAGTGATGAAAGGGGACTGTAGAGACGTTCATAAAGATCATTGACAAGAGCCCTTGTAGGGCAGATATAAAGAATTGTCCACGGTGTATTTATATCAATATTTCTTTCTACAAGAGGAGCACAGACTGCTTCTGTTTTTCCTGTGGCAGTCGAAGAAGAAATAAGGAGATTTTGCCCCTGAAGTATAACAGGTATGGCCTTTCTCTGAATATCCGTTAATCTTCCATGAATTTCAAAGAATACAGGCCATGTCCTGGGAAGTTTTTTTGCTATTTCTCTATCTATCTTCAGTTTATTCATCAGGGAAGCTGTTCTTTCGGAGGCCCGTAATTCACATCCAGAAGGCTTATATACCATTTTATAAAGGAACGTATTAATCCACTGTCATTGTTCTCAATTTTTCCTGCAAGCAACTCCTCAACTTCAGATGTAAGTTTACGGTTAAACACATTTTCCAGAGAATAGGCATCACAGTATATTGAATGTATCTTTTCAGCCAGCTTAACCCTCTGAGTTCTGTTAAAGACTTTCAATCTGTATCTGCTGCTTTTATCAGAAGCTATATATTTTTCAATCAAAGGATCTCCTTCATTACCATACTGATCTACTACGGCAAAAAAGATGCCCAGCGGGGCATTGAAACATCCTGTCTTTCCTTTTAAATAATCCTGAAGTGCTCCAAGGGTTTCTTCTATTTTTACGAGTTTTCTTTTGTATAAATATTCAATCTCGAACTCATCCATAGTAATAATAAGACCTCTGTAACCTGCAAGTCTGGAAAGAGCGGCATGACCTGCCAGAGCCTGAACAAAATCATAAGGTCTATCAGAAACCTTTGAGCCAATCATTTTTTCAATTATTATATCTTTTTTATCTATATTATTTTCTTTTATCATTCCCCTTACCTGTGCAGGAGTATATTCATTACCTGAAGAAATGACAGAAGATATTAAAGAGGCATATTTATCAAGATGTCCTGTCCTGATAAGGGTATGAATAAGGAGCATATTGTTTTTTATCTTATCTTTACCTTCAGTTATGATACTTGAAGGAATAGTATCATTTTTCAGGGCTTTTTTGTAAAGATCTATTAAAGGTTCCTGAAAATCTATATCATTTTCCGAAAGAGAAGCCCATATACTGTTGAGAAGCATTCCATGATTGGATAGACTCAGAGTATGTCCGTCAAGTTCAACCCTTGCAGTTAAAAAACCTTTTTTTCTTGCTATATATCTCACAAGAGAAAGGGTATGGCTTTTTCCTGTACCATAGGGGCCACTCACCTGAAAACCACAGGGCATATCATGGAGACATTTTGAAAGACCTTTTTCCACCCAGTTACTTAATTCTTCAAAACCAAGAGTCAATTCTTCAATATTTTCTTCAGGAACAAGGCCGAATCTTAAAGCTTCTATAGTGTTAGTTTTTTTACTCCTTGAGAGTTTATTTCTATCTCCGGGAGAAGTTACTCTATCCGAAGAAAGAGACATTTCTTCAAGAGGCTTCATTTCTGAAAGAGCTACTTCAATTTCAAGATTTTTCAGGCAAAAAACAGAAACAAGGGCACTGTTTCCGCTTACTTTTACAATTTTCCCATGACCTAACCTGTTAATGTCAACTGTCATATTGGGCAAAAAATTTAACATACAAATTTCTCCTGGAAATTATATTTATAGTAACAGCTCATATTTATAATCGTGATGCGTGACGCGTGATGCGTGATGCGTATTTAATCCCGGGGCGTTTAGTTAAACGCCCCTACCTCACTTTTCACTTTTCACTTTTCACTTTTCACTTTTCACTACTCACAGATTTGGCGAAGAAATCAAACTTCCGGTTCATCAAAAGAATCTTCTTTAAATAATTCAGGTTTTACAAGTTTTCCTGTTTCAAACAGTTCAAGTAACATTGAACATGTTGCTTTAACCATTTCCCTTCTGCTGCTTCCTGAAATATTTTCTTCAACTATAGATATGGCAATTTCATTAATCTCTTTATAAACTTCTTCTTTTCTGATACTTATTTGCTCTCCGAGTAGTTCATAAAAAACATCTGCAAGTTTATTGCCTATACGTCTTATGTCTTCAAGAGGATTATCACTCCATAGTTCAATTAAAGGAGCAAGGGTATTTCCATCAAAAAATCCCCTCCCTCTGGGACTCATAATCCTCTGCTGAAGAGCAGCAAAATTTTTCATTTTATCTACAAGGTCCGGTGTAAGAGCATAAACAACAAGGGCTGAACCTTCCTGGAGATTTGTAATTGACTCAATACCTGACATTAACATTGAAAGTATCTTATCAGTTTTCTTTTTATCCACAGAAAGACCCTGTTCCGCTTCATCAAAACAGACAAGACTCCCCTGAAAACCGGCATGTCTTATAAACTGAAAAAGTGACATCATCAATCTTTTTGCATAGAGATTATTTGAACTTTTATCAATTTGAGCTATTCCAAGCTCTCCTGAAAGTCTCCTGTCATTTATATCTCCTTCAATCCACCGGCAACACATGTCCAGAATTACATCGTCTTCTTCAACTATGGCCATAAGAGCTTTCTTTATTACCTTGCCGAACATATCAAGTTTAAAACCTTTTTTATCAATCCCGGAAATCCATCCGTTTACAAAAAGTTCTTCAATATATTTATTTTCAGAACAGGATTTCACTTTTTCAAGAGAAGCAGAGAGAAAATGTTTTATTCCCCTTTCCCGTGAAAAAGGAACACGGAGTTCACGTATAACTTCACTGTAGACAATAATACTTCTGGAAAAATCTATATCTTTATTCAATACAACTTCAGATGTTACACAGTTCCTGTCTCTGGCAATTTCCATTAATTGTCTGAGGAAATGGGTTTTACCTGAGCCGAAAGGGCCTATGACAAACTTCTCCGATGATGTACCCCTGGTGAATTGTTCGTTTAAATATTTATGCTCTATCCTTGCAAAGGCATCTTCATAGCCAACGCCGAATATACTGCAACCTTCGTCGGGAGCAGAACCAAAAGAAGCCATACGTTCAACCATGGTAATAAAAGTATCTTTTGAAATATCCATGTTATCCCTCTCCAAGACTCTGCAGTGCAATATTAGACAGAGTCTTCATTAAAATTCTCTTATAACCTGAACCGGCATTATCCAATAATACTGACTGTCCGCTTTCTTTCATTAAACTGCAAATACCATTGTTTTTACCGCCAAGTTTTTCTACAATAGATACATATTTATTTATGGAATGTTCAAGAAAATCTTCTTCTTCTGTAATTTCGTTCAGGAAATCAACAGGAAGAACAGGCCATCGCCATGAAGGTCTGTACGTTTCATCTCTGAATATCTGTAACCTCTGTCCCAGTGCCTGATAGCTCATAGAACAATTTTCCAGAAAACCGGGCAGTACGGCAAATACTGATACAGTGCCGGCCATTAATCCATTTACACAGCCGTCAATCATTCTTCTCATAAGATTGGCTGCAATATTATTTTTTCTGGAAGGACCTCTTTTATCTACGGAAAGAGTCTTCTCATTTTCATCAAAGAGAAGTATTGTTCCATTAAATCCAAGACAATAAAGACCATGAAGAACTGTTTTTAACACATATTCTGCATTACGTCGATTAAGGCAGTTTTTAATTGTACCAAGTCCATGTTTTTTGAGATCTGAATTACTTACCTTTCTCCCTGAAAGATATTCCTCAATAAAAGGCCATAATTCCGGGGAAATCTTATCTTTCTGTGTGGCGTAAATCATAGCATATTTAAAACCGGGACAGGGCAGATTTTCTTTTTTTAATATATCTATATGAGAAGTAATATTCTTTCTTCCCCATAAAGCAAGTATTTCAGGAAGAGAACGTACTATCTGACCATCTATAAGGGCTTCCATATTTTGAAATATATATTCTGTAATAAGTCTCCAGTCAGACAGGCTTAAAGCCTGAGAAAGATTGGTATTTGCCACTACAAGATTCTTTTTAAAAGCCAGTTCTCTTAACATTTCCAGAATATGGGTTTTCCCCGAACCATAGGCACCTTCAAAGAATTTACATGTTGCTCCTCCTTTTGAGATTAAATCATCAATGATTTCTTTCTCGAAATATTTTAAATATCTCTCTGTACCGACATCTACTAAATGACTGGTTCCAGAAGGAGCAGTGCCAAAAGTGGCAATATGTTCAAGAGCGTTTTTAAGGAGTATGTTACCGTTATTATGCCACATTATTTACCGGAGCCTCTCTTAACAGGAATAACATAACACATAACTTTATATTCGTCACAGGGGTTTAATCCGTTTACAACAAAACCTTTATTCTGAGATGCTTCCTGCATGCTTCCTGTCTGAAGTCCAAGTCTCTTATTATCAGGAACTTTTAAACCAAGAGAACGATATATATCCAGATTATAAAGGAAAGCCCAGATGGGAAATTTATGATATTTATCTATTCTGGCTGTCAAACCTTTATTTGCAAGCAAATTGCGAATAAGAGCTATACGGACTTCTCTGTAAAAATCAAATACAGGAACAAGAGAAGAAGTTCCTTTTCCTGATAGATGATTCTTTGCCTCTTTAAAAGCATCAAAAAATACTTCCGCAATATCCTGTTCCGGTATTAAATGACTATCAAGCATAAGATTTGCCCTGTTTTCAAGATCAACAAAATCTTCTTTACTTTTAACAGATGTCCAGTTTATCAATGTCTGTTCATTATAAAGTATTTTGATTTTAGATAATCCCGGCCTTACTTTGATCATAAGTCTCCCTGTACGCCATCCGTTACTGTATTCCCTTACAGGTCTGTTTTCTGCGTGGAGACTTTTTATATATTCAGCTTCATGTCTTTTAAAGGACTCTGCACGTACAGTTTTTGCGAGTTCAATAAATTCTTTTGCCTTACTTACTTCTCTGTCCATATCTATAGCCAGATTATTTGAAGAAGGAACAGCTTTTATCAATTTTTCCAGACGTTCAAGACAATCAATTTTATCCGCTCTTAAATCTTTAAGGGCAGATACAAATCTAAAAAGGTCTTTTAATGATTTTATTACGTCAGTCATCTGTTTTTTTTCATCAAAAACATCTGATTTTTCAACGATATCTTTATTATTTTCATCTGTAATAACCTGTTCATCCGAAGGCCTGTATTCAACATCAGTAATATCTTCATCTGAAGTAGTGTATTCAATATCAGTAATATCTTCATCTGAAATATTTTTTTCATTTAAATGTCCATTAGAAGAAACATTATCAGTAATATCTTGCTCTATAAACTCTTTTTTATTTAAACCGGTATTTTCTTCCATAATAACCTCTTTTCATAAAAATTCTTTTTAATAAACTTAATCAGAATCAGAGTCTCTTTATATAATAATTTTATATTCTATTTACAATAAAAAATACCTTCTCAGAAAAATTGTCCATTTTTGTTAACAACACTCAATGCCAAACCTTCCGTTAAATTCCTCTATAACATGTAAAAACTCAATATTCAGTCTCTTTCTTGTATTCTTAATTATCTCCTTCGGGATTTCCCCGTAAAAAGCCTGTGCAATAGCTCCGGCAATACATGCAATAGTATCACTGTCTCCTCCCAGAGAAACAGCTTTCCTTACAGCATCTTCAAAATCCTCAGATTCAAGAAACGCTATAATGGCTTCAGGAACAGAACCCTGACAGGTCACATCAAATTTATAGTGAGGTCTTATTTCGTCTAAAGTCCTTTCCAGATTATATCCGAAATATTCCTGAATATATTCTTTAATCTCCTTTTTACTTCTTCCCTGCCTGGCAAAAAATACAGCAGATGCCGCAGCCTGAGCTCCTTTTATACCTTCACGATGATTGTGTGACACTTCTGCACTTTTTTTTGCTT
>CALARM010000518.1 GCA_937888925.1 uncultured Synergistia bacterium
CGTGGTTTTCCATGTTGTGGTTGGAAACAGGTACAACTATTATGAAAATACATTCACGAAAATACATTCTTCTATTTATTTTTTCTTTTACCTTTAGAAATTTTTATAATCTCTTTTTACTGTTTCAGAGTTTATGTCCGGTAACCGCTTACTGGTCACTGGTCACTGGTAACTGATCACTGTTCACTGCTGCCATCTGTATATTGAAAATATTCTATTAATCCCTGACAGATTCCCTCTGCTGCTTTAGTTCTGAATTCCGGATCTGCCAGTAATCTGGCATTGTCTTTGTTGCTCATAAAGGCAACTTCAATAAGAACTGCAGGCATTTTTGTATGTTTCACTACATAAAAATTTGCTTTTTTCAGCCCTCTGTTTGCAGTATTAAGATGGGCTACCAGATTTGCTTGAATCTTACATGCAAGGTTGTAATCAATATCTTTATAATAATAAGTACATGTACCGTTCAGATTTTTATTATTGCTTGAATCATTATGGATGGAGAGAAAAACATCTGCCTGCAGATTATTCCCCACATCTGCTCTTGCTTCAAGTTCCATTCTGTCAGGACTCCCGTCCCATGTGACATCTCTGTCTTCTGTTCTTGTTAAAATGGCATTAAAACCTGCTTTTATCAGAAGAGATTGAAGTTTCAGAGCTATATCCAGATTTAAGTCCTTTTCCATAAGTCCTGCTGATTTGTTAATTGCGCCGCAGTCTCTGCCTCCATGACCGGGATCTATTACTATCGTTTTATCTGTAACAGGGTTTCCGAAAGATCCTTCACCCTTTACTGATAAATCTGAAATTTCTTTTTCTTCCTTCATTACTGAAATAGATAATTCATCCGGCTTTTCTCCTGCCTGTAATATTACATCTACATTCTTTTTCAGATCGAATACAAGTCTTATTACCTGAGGGTTTTTATTTAACTGTACCAGCTTTATGTCAGATATAAAATCATCTTCTACGACTTTCGTTAACATGTTTTTTGGGATAACAGCCGGTAAAAAATCTACGTAAAATCTATTACCTGTTACCCTGTGCCATTCATATCTCAAAAAACCGGTGGATTCTATTTTTATAACCTTCCTGTCAGGTTCAAAAGCAATATTTTTGATTAATTGAGGTTTTGTTAATTTCTGAGCCGAGAGAAATCCCTCTGATACTTCCGGTAACCATAGTTCTGTCACAGTGTTGCCGGCATAATAAATTCTTATGGATATTGTGCTCAGATCTATTCTGGATGAAATATCTACAGGGAGAGGTTTTTTTAGTATGATTTCTATTGTGCCTGTCCCACCTTTGTGAGATGTAGTAATAGTCTTGATAATATCTTCTTCTTTACCCTCATAAGGTTCAATAAAGCTTTCTGGAATATTTATAATAATTCCGAAGGACTCCGTTGAATATTCGATATTATAGTCTATTTTTGCAGAAGCCTTTACAAACAGTTCAATATATCCGGCAGGATTTTTTTTACATATTATTTTATAAACGTCCGGTATTAAAACTATATTCTGATCTTTATCCGTTTTATAATGCATGGAAAGAGATGCCCCGAAATCATCAAGAGAAATATAAAGTATTTTATTCTGAATAAATGGGGGATGACTGATTTTTACCTGTTTTCCTCTAACTGTGGCATCTTTATTCCCTGCCTTGAAACGGGAAGGTTTTCCATCTCTGGCTATATAAATTTCTTCTGTTTTACACTTATATGTTCCTCCGAAATAATTGATAATGGAAGTAGTCCCTCTGTCTTCTACAGGTAAAAAGATTGTTTTATCAATCATCAGAGGAGGGTTTGTGAAATCAATCTTTTTCCCGTTTAATATCAGATCGTGCCCGTAAGCAGCAGAAGTCAGATAAACCGGAATTATAATAAGGAATAGAATATACTTAAACATCAATGTAGATCCTGCATATATAATGCTCTTCTCTCTTTACTTTTTATTACCTTTACATTCCCTATAAGATTATATGTTTTAAGAGCTGTATCAGATTGAATTTTATCACTTCTGATAAATGTATCTTCTTTTACTAATTTAACGTTTCCTTCACCATATGCTTCATTTTTCTTGTTATCCAGGGTGAATTTATCAACTTCAACAGTTTCTCCTTTTGAAGAGATTACTCTTACTCTGGACGTAAATACTGCCACTTCATCCTTAGTATTTAAATCCACGTTATCTGCTTCTATTATAATCTTCTGTTTATCCCCTTCATAATAGCAGCATGTAACATTATACATAGTACCCTGGTTACTTTCTTTCCTGAATCTGAGAGAATCTGAAAAAAGTTTCCATCTATTACCTCTTTCAAATTTATCGGTTTTAATAAATGATTTACTTTCATGTATCTTCTCTGTCGGTGATGGTACCGGTGATGGGGAAGGTAAAGGTACAGGTTCTTTTGATGACATAATAGAGCCTGTAAAAGTGCCTGCCAGTAACAGTAATACCGAATAAACACAGAGGATAATCAATATTTTATCTTCTTTTTTTCCTTTTGTTTTAAGGATAAGTTCTTTTAATTTTGATAATATCTTCATAAGAATCGTGACGCGTGACGCGTGACGCGTGACGCGTAAAAGGTTCCTCTTTTCGTCACTGCTTACACTATACTTATTCTACTTATATATTCAATTTCCTTTTTGTGAATGAATTCATGAAGAGAATATAAAGGAAAATGTATAAACCTATAGAAATATTATCAGACATATAACTTAATGGAGTGACTTCCCTTGACGCGTCACGAACTATAACATGGACATAAATACTCTTTTCCCGGCAATAGCACTGCAGTTAAGTTTTGGTTTTATTGCAGGCATAATAGTCGGTTATACATGTAAAAAGCTTACAAAGCTGGTTGCGCTGGTTCTGGGATTATTTTTTATCGGTCTCCAGATACTTGCCTATTATAAGTTTATTCATATAGACTGGCAATCTATTGGAAAAGCTACTGAAGGAGCTATTAAAGCAACAGCCTCATCGACTCCTCTATGGTGGACAGTATTGACTACACATTTTCCTTATGCAGGGGCTTTTTCTATTGGTTTTGTAATAGGGTTTCGCAAAGGTTGATATTATCGCAGTGTTTTTACATATTCAATGGTACCGTTTACTCCATAATAGTATTCCACATTAATCATAAATTTTAAGCCCTCGCCATATATAGGGTCCTCGTTGGAAAGCAATAGATCTGCTTCGTCCGTATATCCCTTATGAAGCATAATCTTATAGGCTATCCACTGGGCAAAACCTTCTTTATATAAAAGTCTCTGGTCCATAGGACAGTTATCTACCTGCCAGGCATGGGTAAGTTCATGACTCACTACTGCAAGGGCTCTCTCGTAAGAAAGTCCGTTAAGGACAAATATTCTTGATGCGGAACCTGTTGCATTTGACGAAAAACTATAAAATCCTCCCACTCCTCCCGATGGAACATATTCTTTATTTTTAGTATTATAATAAGACATTTCCAGGTTTTTTTGATCCATAATGGTAAGATTGTCTACAGGCCTTGTTATTACAAGTCCCATAGCTTTTAATTGAGCCACTGCCTCTACGTAAACATAGGCAAGTTGATCATGAGTAAATATTGCCACTGACGCACAGTCAGGGCATAACCACCTGGAATAACCGAGATTATAACCATCAGGGCCTACAGGGCATCCGCAGTTACCACATGCCGTATATCTGTTAATACAGTACTGGCAGAATTTTTTCCCTGCTTTATTTCTTACGAATTTACCTTCAAGAAGAGAGCCACATATATCACATCGAGCATATTTATTAAAACAATTTTTACAGTACGTATATCTTTCTATCGTATAATAACCATTTGTACAGGGTTTACCGCATTTTGCACATTTCGGAACGAGGCTTTCATAACATTTCGGACAGTAGATTTTCCCGTCTATTGTCCAGTACTTTCCGTGTATAATACTGCCGCAGCTAGAACAGATAAGTTCGCTTACTTCAAGGTTTCTGGCAAATGCTTCCCGGGAAATAAAGAGAAGTAATATGAAGTAAAATAACAAAATCCTTTTTTTGATTTAAACCACCCCGTATCAGTGAGCAGTTATCAGTGAGCAGTTATCAGTGAGCAGTTATCAGTGACCAGTGACCGGTGAACGGTTACCAGTGACTGGTTACCAGTTATCAGATCACTTTTCACTTTTCACTACTCACCACTCACCACTCACTACTATAAATTATACCCACATTTTATATTACCTGACATAACAATTAACCTCACGCCTCACCCTTCACAATTTCATTCAATGTTAATTCAAAGGCAGACACAGGCATATTTATACCGTTTCTCTCCAGAACTTCAGGGTGAATTTCACCTATAATCCCGACTTTTCGTCCGAAACATATTATTTTCCCCACTCTACCGTCTATAAAAGCAGGGTCAGTAGTTTCTTCAAGTTTATAAGGAATGTCAAGATAGAACATAAGGGAATGAAGATAACTGTGTATTTCTGAAAAATTTCCGTTACTGTGGGAAATCAATGCAGATACATTATGAACGGTCTTACTGCCGTAGTTTTCTTCAGGAGAATAAATGACTACTTCTCCTTCTTCAAAAATCTTATGAGGAAATTCGACTCTCAGATTTTTACTTTCTATTTCAAGCAAAACAGGAAGCAATGAAGGGCGGAGTACTGAATAGGTATCACTCATAACATTTTCCACTTCAACTATGTCAGCTTCTTCTCTTCTCATTTTATAAAAATTCTTATCTTTCCCTGTAAGAATGTATGTGATAAATTCCTGGAACCCCATGCCTGTCATCAACATTCTTACCGTATCTCCCAGTTCCGCTATCGGTGCTACGGAACCGACAGTATATTTATCAGGCATTTGAGGTGAAAAACTGTTGTAGTCTCTTGCTATTGCATAGTCTTCTACCAGATCTACAGGGTGAATGCAGTCTCTTCTGTAAGGAGGGCTCTGGCAGGTTATTTTATTCTCACATGAAGTGACTGTAAACCCCATAGAAGAAAGTTTTTCTATAATAGAAGTAACCGGTATAGTTTCTCCCAGCATCCTTTCAAGATAGGATTTTTCTACTGATACAATCTGAGCCAGATCCTTTGGTGTAACTACTGTATCATTTTCATATTTTACGGCAAAAGGTCTTATTGTTGCCCCTCTGTCTGCCAGGTTGCAGGCAAGTATATTTGTACTTAATATGACGGATTCAAGTGATGTGCCTGTTACTTCTACGAAAAGCATTTTATTGCCTTCCACCACTTTTCCCAGATCCTCACTGTTTATTACAGGCGGAAAAGAAAGAACATTACCGTTTTTATCCATTATTACAGGGTAAAGATGGTATTTTTTTACCAGCTTTGCATATTCCTGGCCTTTCGGATGTTTTTCCAGTATTTCTCCTAAATCCATTTGTTCTGAAAACCCCAGGGGTGAAAATTTTACTTCTTTCTCTTTAAAACCTTTATAATAAACAGGGAATGCTATTTTTGAAGCATCATATACGCCTATGGCAATTAATTCCCTGTTACGTCCGTAATTTACACAGAGTTTTTCCTGGGTCTGTATGAGCTGTGTGAGAAGAGCATCATCTACGTCTATATTCAGTACAAGAAATCCACCTATAAAAGGTCTTATGTCCTTTAAATTTGCATCTACTATAATCATGTCATTCTCTGAAGGTTCTGATGAGAAGAACTGGTAATTACTTTTCTTATGTAATACTGCTTCTCTTATCTGTCTTGCCACACCTTCCACACACCACAGATCAGGTCTGTTTGTATCAACGAGTTCTATCTTTAATTCTCCTGTTTTTTCGTCATATTCTTTGAACTCTGCTTTTGCTTTTGAAAGTAAATCAGGCAGTTCTTCCAGTCCTATTTTTTGTCCGTAGAGTTTCTGAATATCTTTATAATAGCAGCTTATTGTTGGCATCTATATCACCGCCTTTGAATTTCTGATAAAGTTCATGT
>CALARM010000519.1 GCA_937888925.1 uncultured Synergistia bacterium
TGTAACCTCGCGTCACGCGTCACGCGTCACGCGTCACGATTGGAAAGGTTTCCTATGGTTCCTTCTATAAGTCTCTGTATGATAGCGAGAAATGAAGAGAAATTTCTCAGATCATGTCTGAACAGTGTCACAGGACTTGTGAAAGAAATTATTCTTGTTGATACGGGATCTACTGATAAAACTGTTGATATAGCCAGAGAATTCGGAGCAAAAGTATATTATTTCCAGTGGTGTGATGATTTTTCTGCTGCAAGGAATTTTTCCATTGATAAGGCTACTGGAGACTGGATACTTATTCTTGATGCAGATGAAGAATTAGACAGAACTACTATTGGTGAAATAAAAAAAAGCCTCACAGAAGCAGATAACGGAACAGCTTATTTTTTTAAGGTTATAAATTATTTGGACAAAAGTAACGATCCCGGTAATTCTGCAGAAGTCAGAATTATAAGACTTTTCCCTAACAGAGAAGATGTGCGTTACAAAAATCTTATTCATGAAGAGATATATTCAAAGAAAGACGGCGAACTGAAGAGAATCGTTTGTAATGCAATTATTTATCACCATGGCTATACTGACAGTCTTCATAAAGAAAGAAATAAAGGTGAGAGAAATATAAATCTCCTTCTTAAATCGATAGAGAAAGATCCGAAAAACCCTTTTAATTATTATAATATCGGTGTATCTTATTATGTTCAGAATCGTCTGGAAGATTGTATAAAATCATTTAAAACTGCCCAGGAAACATGTGATTATCCGGGAGAGAGTGTATATCTGCCTTCGAGTTATTCCCTCTGTGCCGCAGCTCTCTGCAGACTTGGCAGATATGAAGAAGCTAAAGAACAGGCATTGAAAGGTATTGAACGTTCCCCTCTGTTTTATGAAGCATATTTTAACCTGGGGAAAGCCTGCGTTGGACTGAAGCATAATGAAGAAGCTAAATCTGCTTTTAATATGGCTATTTCCTCTGCTTCCAGTAATCAGTTTGCAGTTATGGATAGAGGGACAGGAGGGTGGAAAGCCTGCTGCGAATTAGGTTTGATTTATCTTGAAGAAGATAAACCGTCTGAAGCATTGAAACATTTCAATAATGGCCTGACTATGTTTCCGGATTCAGATAAACTACTTATAAATGCCGCTCACTGTTATCGTAAATTAAAATTTTATGATCATAGCCGTGATTATTTTGAAAAAGCTCGATTAATGGCACCAAAAAGACTTGATATATGTTATGATCTTATAGACTTATACGATAAACTTGGAGCCCCTTCAAGAGCCATTTCATTGATTGAAGAAATGCTTGATTATTATCCGTCCAGTAAAGATCTCTTCTTTGAACTTGCACAGAGATATGATTATTCAGGCGATTACACTATGGCAGTTCATTATTATACACAGACTCTTGTGCTGGATGAAAAAGATAGCAAAGTTTATTTTTATAGAGCCAGATGTTACTGGTATCTTGGCTCATCCAGGAAAGCCAGAAAGGATCTGAAAAAAGCTTATGAACTTGATCGTGATTTATTGAAAGGTTTTACTCTGTATGATTTTGTTTAGTGAGTAGTGAAAAGTGAAAAGTGAAGGGTGAGTCGCAAATAGCAGGGGTGAACCGTATTCACCCGGTACCGGTGAAATCATACATTACGCATCACGCATCACGTGTCACGCATTACGATATAACAGGAGGTTTCTATAAAATGCCTGAGCCGACTTTAAGTCTTGCAATGATAGTAAAAAATGAGCAATACAATCTTTATACGTGTCTCTACCAGGTTTGTGACATTGTAGATGAAATTGTCATTGTAGATACAGGCTCTACCGATAAGACTGTCGAAGTGGCAGAACAGTTCAATGCATCTGTGTATCATTACAAATGGAACGAGAATTTTTCTGCTGCAAGAAATTTTTCTCTGAAAAAATGTAATGGTAAATGGATACTTGTCCTGGATGCAGATGAATTTATAGATAGTCCCATGAAATATAAAGTAAGGGAATTAATTGACAGAAATGATTTTGTGGGATTTAATTTTGAACAGTTCAGTTATCTGAATAAAGATGTGACGCCTGATTTTCGCTTAATGCCTGTACTCAGATTGTTTCCCAATCACCCTTCCCTCAGGTTTAAAGGAATGGTGCAGGAAAAAATTATATGTAATGATATGAAGCTTAATTTTAAAGAAATAAATTCTTCTGTCAGAATATGGCATTATGGCTTTATAGACGTCTTTCATCCGGTAAAAGAAAAATATAAGAGAGATTTGAATATATATCTCAGAAATTTAAAGAGAAATCCGAAGGAGCCTTACATTTATTTTTTTATAGCTTTACAATATGTGTCTCTCGGCAGATATGATGAAGCGATTAAATATCTGGATTGTGCCATAAAATATAGTTCTTCCGGTTTTTGTTACTCTCCGTGTCTTTTTTCTACTTATGCAGGTATTTTAAATAAACTTGGTCGTTACAATGAAGCAAAAAAAATGGCAGAACTGGCTCTTTCTAAAGATTCTCATATGGCAGAAGCCTCTTTTAATCTTGGGGAAGCTATGAGAAATCTCGGTGAGTGCAGGAATGCTATTACTATGTTCGAACATGCCATAAAAAACCATGAGAAATTTCTTTTTTTCCAGGATAGATCTAAAGGGACATGGAGAGCCTGGTCTGAAATAGGTCTTTCCTATGTGAGATTAAAGCAGATAAAAGATGCAGTGGGAGCTTTCCTGAAATCTTTATCAATAAAACCTTTTTATCCTCCTTTAATGATATGTCTTGCCTATCTTTATAAAGAGATGGATGATCTGGAAAATACGGAGAAATATTTTAAGTCAGCCCACGAACAGGAAGTCACAAAGGTTGACCTTGCCAGGGAGCTTTATAATATATACAGGAAAACAGGAAGGCTTAATCTTGCTGCAAATACTCTTGAAAATGTTTATTTATATAACACCGGTAACAGGGATTTACTTTTAGACACAGCCAGAGCTTTTGATGAGGCAGGAGATAACCATAAAGCAATAAATTATTACAATAGTTACATAAAAGAACAACTTCCGGCAGATCCGGAGGTTTATCTCAGAAGAGGAATCTGTCTGTTCAGAACAGGCTCAGTAAAAAAAGCCAGAGATGATTTTGAAACATGTAGTGAAAAAAATCCGGATTTATTAAGAAAAGTTTTTCTTGAAGAACTGGTAAGACCAGTGACCAGTGACCAGTGACCAGTGACCAGTGACCAGTGAGCAGTGACCGGTAATTTATATAAGTAAATAGACATGATAACTGGTAGGGGAACACTGATAACTGTTTACTGATAACTGCTCACTGATATAAGGGGGTACTACGTGAAATTTTTATTTCGTTTATTTAATGTAATTCTTGTTATAGTTCTGTTACTTTTAGTGGCAGGATCTGTATTGAACTATCTTCAGATATTTTCTTCCAGAAAGAACGGACAGGATGTAGCTGTTTCTATAGCCCAGGGGAGTTCTACCGGTGATATTGCTACAGTGCTTGAAGATAAAGATATTGTAAAGAGCAGTTTTATATTTAAACTGGTCGTAAAACACACGAAGACAGGTGATATGCTTCAGGCAGGTGATTATACCCTTAATACCGGTATGTCTATGATGGAGATAATTGAGAATCTTAAAAAGGGACAGGCAGCAAAAACCTATGATTTTACAGTGCCGGAAGGTTTTACTTCCAGACAGATTGCACGGCTTTTGAAAGAAAAGGGTTCTATTGATGAACAGGAATTTTTAGACACAGTTAAAACCGGTAAAGGTATAAATTTTAAATATTCTCATCTTCTGAAAGGACATTCACTGGAAGGCTTCCTCTTTCCTGACACTTATTCTGTTTATAAAGATAGTACCTCCCGGGAAATAATTGAAAAGATGGTAAAACGTTTTGAAGAGGTTGTTCCTTCAAATATAGAGCAGATTGCAAAGAAAAGAGGACTGTCCTTTTATAAGATAATAGTTCTTGCCTCACTTGTAGAGAGAGAGGCAAGGATTGAAGATGAAAGACCACTTGTATCTGCAGTATATTACAATAGAATTAAACTGGATATGCTTCTTGAGTGTGATGCGACGATACAGTTTTTATTTGATAAACCAAAAGAGATTCTTTTATATAAAGATTTAGAAATAGACAGTCCTTATAATACCTATAAATATAAAGGTCTTCCTCCCGGGCCTATAGCAAATCCCGGATTGCCTTCCATAAAAGCAGCCCTTTATCCTGCTTCTGTAGATTATCTTTACTATGTCGTAAAGGGAGAGGGAAGACATAAATTCAGTAAAACCTTTGAAGAACATCAAAAAGCAGTAGAGGAGTACAGGAACAGTGAATAGTGAGTAGTGAATAGTGAATAGAAATATTCCTTTTCACTTTTCACTTTTCACTTTTCACTTTTCACTTATAAAATGTTAAAACTTCTGTGTCCATCTATGTATGTAAAATCCGTTACGGATATAGATACAGATAGGCTAAAAGAACAGGGGTACTGTTATATAATGATAGATCTTGATAATACACTTCTTCCATGGGGGGAGATTACTTTTTCTTCTGAAGTGGTAGAATGGATAGAAAAAGCTATTGCTACAGGGGTTAAGATGTGTATTGTATCAAATGCTTCAGGTAAAAGAGTCAAATTTCTGTCTGAGAAACTTGGTTTGCCATTTATATATTATGCAGGAAAACCATGTAAAGGCGGCTTTTTCAAAGGATTGAACCTGATTAATGGTGATATAAAATCTTCTGTTGTAATCGGTGATCAGATGTTTACCGATATTCTTGGCGGTAATAGAACCGGTATTATGACAATTCTTGTCAGACCTGTTAAGGAAAGAGAATTTTTTACTACCAGAATAATGAGAAAATTCGAAAAAGTGGCTATTTATTTACTTAAAAGAAGAGGATTTTTCCCTGAATTATAATGTGAAAAGAAAGGATTTTTTTTATTTTTATACTAGAAGGATTATCCTGAAGATTGTAGAATTATGTTCCGTCATATATATTTGGAAATCAGGTTTTAAGAAATATCTATTATTTACTCTGTATTTTTTTAGAGTGAGCACGTATTGCTCTTATGATTGATGCCTGGTATAATAATATTATTGATAAAATTTGTGAGGTGAACAATTAATGATAACTCCTTCAAGCGCTTCAAGTAAAGATATAGCTGAAATGTTACTTGAAGAAGGTTTAATAACTCCAAGGCAATTAGAAAAGGCAATTGAACAGCAAAAAAATAGTAATGAGTCCCTGGAGAAAATTATAATCAGTCT
>CALARM010000520.1 GCA_937888925.1 uncultured Synergistia bacterium
ATGGTTATGTAGCCATGCCTGATATAGAAATAGTCAGAGAAATGGTTGATCTTACCGTAGCTTCCCGAAACTATCAGGCCAATGTCACTGCCTTCAATGAAGGTAAACAGATGATATTGAAAGCCCTTGAACTCGGCAAATAAAGGAGGTTATCTGTCATGACATCTTTTCCTGCAGGTGGTCTCGAACCGTTAAAACTGATGGAAGTAACCGGCAACAGATATGCCGGAGATACAGAAATTTCAAAGGAAAAAACCGGCTCAGGTTTTACCGGAATTATAGATTTACTGTCAAAAGGCATAAAGAGTGTAGATAATTTACAGCAGAAGGCCACAAAATCTATAGAACAGGTTGCTTCCGGCGACGGACAGAATGCCCATAATGTCATTATTGCCATGCAGGAAGCAAGTATGGCCTTTCAATTTGCACTGAGAACAAGAAATAAGGTTGTAGAAGCTTACAATGAAGTAATGAGGATGAATGTATAACTTTTATTTTCCAAATAAAAGTTATACTCCTCCCCACATCTATTATCGGCAGACTTAAAAAAAACTTTAGTGTTTTTAAGAGAGGGAAAAAAAATGGCAGAATTACAGAAATATAGAGAACAAATAACAGCAATGTTTCTGGGTCTTACAAGAAAACAAAAAATATTTTTTTTCTCTATAGCTGTTCTGGCTATTGCAGGGATTGTTATATTTGTAAACTGGGTTACAAAAACCGAATATAAGGTTCTATTTTCCGAATTGAACGCCGAAGATGCAAATGCAATCCTACAGAAATTAAAAGACGGTAAAATAAGTTATAAAATTGCCGACGGAGGTTCGACTATACTTATACCGGCAGAAAGTCTTTATGAACAGCGTCTATCTCTGGCAGGGCAGGGACTTCCAAAGAAAGGCAAAATAGGATTCGAAATATTTGATAAAACCAATCTTGTAGGAACTGAATTTGAAAAAGAAATGAATTACCAGAGAGCCCTTCAGGGAGAATTATCCCAGACAATCAACCAGTTAGAAGGTGTGTCTGACAGCAGAATTCATATTACCATACCAAAAACAAGACTTCTTACAGATATGGAAAAATCGCCCACTGCTTCTATAGTTTTATACTTAAAACCCGGTGCTTCTATAGACTCGAAACAGGTTCAGGGAATTGTTCATCTTATATGCAGCAGTGTAGAAGGGCTGCAGCCTGATAATGTATCTGTACTTGACAATTACGGAAATTTAATCTCTGATAATCTTCAGAAAAAAGATGAAGACATACCTGATCCGGATGATATACTTGCCAAATATTACAAATTAAAGAAAAAGATAGAAACGGATCTGCAGACAAAGGTTGAAACACTTATGGACTCGGTAGTAGGTGATAAAAAAGCTGTAGTTCAAATAAGTGTTGAAATAAATATGGATAAAAGGGAAATTGATAAGGAAACCTATATACCTGTTAAAGGCACTTCAGGAGTGCTCAGAAGTGAACAGGTACTGGATGAAAAATATGAAGGACAGGGTTCTCCCCCCGGAGGAGGGGCGAATACGGATCAAAAGGTTCCTTCCTACCCTGCTGCAAAAGAGGGAGATAATAAAAACAATTATAAAAGAGGGGAAACCATCTCCAATTATGAGATAAGTACAGAAAAGATGAAACATATAAATATGCCGGGAGAGATAAAATATATATCGGTAGGTGTCGGTATAGATAAAAATCTGGCTCTTACGGCAGAAGACCTTACAAATATCAAAGATCTTGTATCAAGTTCCATAGGTTTAAACAGTCAGAGGGATCAGATAAAAGTCGCATCCATTGCATTTAACGGTATACCACAGCAATTACCTGCCGCAGGAGCAGGTGAAAAACTGGCAGGTATGATACCTTTTAAATATGTATATATTATGATAGCTCTTATAGTTATTCTTTTTGCTTTAACTCTCCTGTTATCAAGAAGAAAAGTCCTCATCACAGTAGAGGAAAAAGAAGAAAAGCCTGCTGCAATTACAGCGGAAGAGATACCGCTTGCTCTGGAAGATAAATTAAAACCTGGAGAAATAGATCTCGGTCTTACAGAACCTGTCCTTTCACTGGAAGACAAGAGGAAAAAGGCTCAGGTTGATAACCTTATCGAACGTATCCAGGGAGTTGCCCAGGAAAGTCCGGAAAACATAGCAGTTCTATTCAGGGTATGGCTTGGAGAAGATGAATAATTTAAGGGCAGGCGCAGAATGAAATTTTAGATGAAAACTATTTGCAGACAGTTTATATAAATAATTTATCGTAGAAAGGCGGGGATCTGAATGGCACAGGCAGAAACCAGGGAAAAAGACGATGCAATAAAAGATGCGATGAATGCTCTGGAAAAGGTTGAGACAAAGCATGAAGGAAGAGTTACTGTTCTTACTAAGGAAGAGGATGAAATATATAATGCCCTTTCAGGGAGGCAGAAATGTGCAATTATCCTTACCATACTCGGCGAAGAAGTGGCATCCAATGTTTTTTCCAATCTTGACGAACTGGAAATAGAAGAAATTACCCTGGGTCTTACCTCTTTAAAACAGGTTCCCAGAAACGTAACCCTCGCTTTGATGGAAGAATTTTACAACAGAGCAATAGCACAGGAATATATAGGTGTGGGAGGCGTAGAATATGCAAAAAGTATTTTAGAAAAAGCCTTCGGTGAACAGAAAGCCAATGAAATAATAAACCGTATATTGAGCTGTGCACGATCTCCGAGTTCCTTCAGTTTCATGAAGGAAACAGATGTGAGTCAGATACTTTATCTTGTTCAGAATGAACATCCCCAGGTAATAGCACTGCTGGTAGCTTATATGCATCCAAAACAGGCGGCTGCCTTTATATCCGCCCTGCCTGCCGAACTTCAGGCAGAAGTAGCTCAGAGAGTGGCACTCCTTACAAGCCCTTCACCTGATATAATCACCCAGCTTCAGAAGGTACTGGGACGAAATATTGTAACTGCTCAGAAACAGGAAAAGGTGGGAGGACTTGACTCTCTTGTTAAACTTGTTAACCAGTTAGACAGAGGAACTGAAAAATCGATACTCAGGG
>CALARM010000521.1 GCA_937888925.1 uncultured Synergistia bacterium
CCTTCTCTTTCCGCCATTTTTTTAGTGAAAGTCATTATAAGCTGCCCTCCTGCAGTTTGAAGGACTGTTTCATTTTTTATTTTTCCGATTTCAATTTCAACAGGTTTTAATCCTCCTGAGATCATGTTTTCCAGTCTTCCTGCTATTATGGACGCCCTTATGGAAGGAGAAAATCCTCCTACCGATGTCTGAATTTCAAATACCGGCTCAGAGTTAAGTAGAATTTCTCCGAAAACCTCGCCGGGAACATGTTTTTCTCTTGAAGTAACAAGAATTTTTACACCGTAGAGATAATACCTGGCAGCTATAAAATCGGGATTTTTTTTGTCTATTTCAAGGGCTTTCATGAAATATTCCTTTGCCTTATCTTTATCTCCCATATTTATATAGCAGAGGCCTATATTGTAAAATACGGGAGCCTTTCTGTCAGAATATTTGAGAGCTTTCTGAAATTCTTCGAGCCCTTCTTTGTATTTCTGCCCCATTACATAGATGGTGGCGAGATTGTTGTGAGGATTCCCGAAGGCCGGTTCTATTCCTATAGATTTTTTGTAGAGCTTTTCCGCCTCAGTAAAATTGCCTTTATCCAGATAGGCATTGCCCAGGTAATTGAGTAAAACTGCATTGTCAGGATCGGAATCAAGCATTTTTTCATATGTTTTTATAAAATCATCGAGTTTTCCCGTTTTTCTTGCAGTATATTCGAAATATCTGTGGGCATCAAGAAAAGCAGTGTCGCTTTTAACGGAGTTTAAAAAGAAACTGTAAGCTTCATCTATACGGTTTCCTTCGTATAACTGGAGCCCTCTTGAGAATCTGTCAAAACTTTCCATGCTTTTTGTAGGCATAAAATAGAGTTTTTCTTTCATATCTGAAGTGACGGGACTGTTAAAATATTTTGCCACTTTTACCGATATTTCCCCCTGAAGATCAAAGAGTTTTTCCTTTTTCCCGCTTACCGCTTCTTCTGCTACTACTGTACCTTTAGTAACGTCAAAAAGCTGGTATATAACAGTTATTTTATTTTCTTTTTCTTTCAATGTGCCAGAAAGAAGATAGTCGGCACCGAGAGTTTTTCCCAGTGATTGACCTCTTGCAAGATCGAGTTTTTGTCCCGGTGAAATGCCCATTTCTTCCATCACAGGCCTCAGAGCTTCTCTCTGTATTACATTTATATGTTGCAGTGTTGCAAGTTTTTCAGTAAGTGTTTCGGAAAATCCCTGACCTGTACTCTGGTCACTGTAAAAATTTACGACAGCAAGATTGACATACTGTGCTCCTGTGATATGAACTGAAAGAACTGTAAGTATTATTGCTGTTATTAGAAAATTCATTATAACTCTCATAATTTTTCACTCCTTTTTTCACTTTTCATTTTTCACTCTAATCTATAATTATAAATTAAAACATGGAAAAAGTGAACTACCTGAGAATGAATTGATATAAAGTTTGACCTTTAGCAGGATTTTTCAGAGAATTTCAGAATAGCTTTTTATAGGTTTTATAATCTTCCTCGCGTCACGCGTCACGCGTTACGCGTCACGATTACAAAAAGGAGTCATTCCATGAAAAAAAGCCTCAAAGAAGCTAAAATCTGGAAGACAAAAGCTAAAGCCCTTGAGGGACAGGGTAAATATAAAGAAGCTATTAAATGTTATACAAAGGCTTTAAAAATTGATCCGAAAGACGGGAGAAGCTGGAAAAATAAAGCTAAAGCTCTGAAACATCAGGGTAAGTATATAGAAGCCATAAAATGTTACACAGAGGCTTTAGAGATTGATCCGAAAGACGGGAAAACATGGAAAGAAAAAGGTAAATCTTTAACAGCCAGAGGGAAATACAGGGAAGCCGTAATATGTTATAATAAAGCACTTGAACTTGATCCTCTTGATGTACAGGCATTGAAGATGAAAGGAAATGCTATGAAGGCAAGAGGCAAATATAAATCGGCTGTCATATGTTACAGTAAGATTCTTAAAATTGACCCGAAAGATGTAAAAACTATTAAATTAAAGGGAAATACTCTTAAAGCTCTTGGCAGATACGAAGAAGCTATAAGATGTTATCATAAGGTTTTAGAACTTGACCCAAATAATTCCTACGAATGGTATATAAAAAGACAGGGAATATCCGGCAGCGGCGAAAGAAGAGAAGCTTTTAAATCCTACAGAAAAGCTCTCGATCCGAAACATAAATATACCAATCCCTGGAACAATAAGGGACTTGCCCTCTATTATCTCCTGGAATATGATGATGCACTGAGATGTTTTGATAAAGCCATTGAGATAGAACCATCGGATATGGAAGCATTGCATAATAAAATATTGACCCTTGAAAAACTCGGAAAATATGAAGAAATAGTTACATGTTACGATAAAATTTTACAGATAAAGCCTGATGATACTGAAAGCTGGTTTAACAGGGGATGGACTCTGACTATGCTGGGAAAATATGAAGAAATGATTTACTCTCTTGACAGGGTACTGAAGATTAACAGCAAAGATGTGGAAGTGTGGTTTAACAAGGGATGGGCTCTGGATAAGCTCGGGAGATATGAAGAAGCCATTAATTCTTACGATGAGGCATTAAAACTGAGGCCGGGGGATGTGGAACTTCTCAGCAATAAAGGGTGGTCATTGAATAACCTGGGAAGATACAAAGAAGCTATTAAATGTTTTAATAAAATACTGGACATAGATCCTTCTTTTACAAATGCATTGAATGGCAAAGGATATGCCTGTCATAAAACAGGTAAATATAAAAAAGCACTTCAATATTTTGATAATGCCCTGGAGATTGACCCGGCCTTTACATATGCATGGCATATGAAAGGTTATAATTTATATATAATGGAAAAATATGAAGAAGCTGTTAAATGTTATGACAGAGCTCTTGAAATTGACCCTGATTATATGGAAGCAAAGAATAGTAAAGAAGAAGCTTTAGAGGCTCTGAATAGGAGATAAAGATAATGAGAAGAGATGAATATCTTGAAAAAATATCCGGTTTTAAACTGGAAGAAGAACATGTGCTTCAGGTTTTAACCCTGCCATTTCTTCTGGT
>CALARM010000522.1 GCA_937888925.1 uncultured Synergistia bacterium
TCTACCAGGTTATATACTTTTTCAATAACTTCATAATCTACACTCTTTGTTTTTGTTGTATCTACTTCATCGGCAGCCTTTACCCTGTAGTGGATGAGAAAAGTAACTCCAAATACAGTAAATAAAAAAAACATCACAAACCCCATTATTAACCTGTTTTTTATAAGCATACAGTCTTTTTAGCCTCCTATCAGTACAGATAAATTATTTAGATAAATTGCTTCTACTTAATTTTCATCTAAATCTTTATTTTACGCCATTTAAAATGAAAATTCCTATACTTTTAAATTATTTAGATAAATTGCTTCTACTTAATTTTCATCTAAAGCCTTATTTTATGCCATTAAGAATGAAAATTCCTATACCCTTAAATTACAGAGAACAAACAACCCTCCTCTACGTGACGCGTAACGCGTGACGCGTTACGCGTAGAAATCCAAACTGTTTCATCCTATTATATCTCGAAAAAGAATAAATTTCAAGGTAAAAGTTTTAACTATAAAATCTGCAGGAGCTTGATTAAATCAAGCTCCTGCACATATAAAACTCCTATGTAGGTAAATTATAAATTTCTAATAATAATTACCATCATGGTAATCCCCAAAATCCTGGGAATCCCTGTCTTAGTTAACAAATGCACATGGATCTACTGCCACACCATCCTGCCTGACTTCGAAATGAAGATGTGGCCCTGTGCTGTTACCGGTACTTCCAACATAACCTACGAGTTGCCCTTTGCTTACATGCTGACCATAGGAAACTGCCAGACCTGCACAGTGTCCGTAAAGAGTAACCACGCCACCTCCATGATCAATCATAATGGCATTTCCATAGCCTCCAAGCCACTCGGCACTTATAATTACTCCGTCACCGGCTGCATATATGGGGGTATCATAGTCGGCTCCTATATCAACACCGGCATGGAATCTCCATTCTCCGTAAATAGGATGAAGTCTCCAGCCGAAATTTGAAGTGACAGGGCCTGCAGCAGGCCATGTAGAAAGAGAACCATTACCCTTATAGGAAGGAATAGTACCATAAGAGTAACTGCTTTTATTTATAATAGCATCTATTTCCTGTTTCATTGTCTGAGCTTCGTCTTCAAGCTGCGAAACCTTGTTAGTATGCTGTTTTCTTTCATCATTCAGAAGAACAATTAAATATTCCTGATCAGCTACCACCCCGGCAAGTTTATTCTCTTTATCATTTAACTGCTTTTTTAATTTTAACACCTGGTTATAACGGCTTTCTACCACTACCTTCTTTTTATTGATTTCCTCTTTTTCTTTCCTTATCTGTTTTAGAATAGAAACATCATCCTGAACAATCATCTGAAGGTAATAATAGGTATTCAAAAAATCTGAAAAGCTTTTGGATTTTGTAAGAACTGTTATATAGGCAGGATCCATATCTTCATATATTTGCTGCAATCTTTTATCAAGTTCACGGTGATGTTTTGCATAAACTTTTTCAGAAAGCCTTAATTCTGCCTTTAAAGTCTTCAATTTTTTTTCTGTCCCTTTCAGTTGTAAAGAAGCACTATCAACTTCTTTCATAGCAGAATAAAGAAGAGAGCGATGTTTGCGGAGCTTTTCAGAGAGAACCTTTTCTTTTGCATTGGCTTCCTCTATTTTATCTTTTTCTTCTGAAATCTGAGATTTTATATCTTTAAGTTCTTCTTTTTTATCTGAAAGATTATCTGAAAAAGCAGGAGAAAAAGAGAGAAATAAAAACAAAGAAAAAACAATTACTTTTTTTATTATCACAACAGACCTCCTGGAATAAATTCGTTTCTTCATTAATTCAAAAGCCTCTTTGTGGTTTTTTATGATGTTGCTTTTTTGCGGCAATTCGGATAAAGAAAATTCTACAGAAAAAAATATTCTCCTTCTTTTAAAAAAAATTTTTTTTCACTTTTCACTCTTTCTTAATTCAGACTTTCAAAAATCTGCTTAAAGAAAACAAACTGGCAAGAAAACCTATAACAGGTCCTGTAATTACCAGAAAAATAGCCATCCACAGAGACAGTCCCGGTATCATAGGTATAAAAGGAAGACTGCTTAATATAGAAGCTGACACATAACTATAAATTAAAGAAAGAATAAAAACTGCTACGATAGAACCTGAAAAACCATAGATTAAACCTTCCAGAATAAAAGGCCATCTAATAAACCATCTGGTCGCACCTACAAGAAGCATTATTTCTATTTCCCTTCTTCTTGCATAAACAGTCAGGCGAATGGCATTACTGACGATCATCATAGTGATCAATATCATTATAACAGTGCTTACCATGCCTATTATATTAACTTTTCTGGAAAATCTTATGAGCATGTCCGTTTCGTCTTTTCCATATTTTACATGATGGACTCCGGGCAATTTTTTCGCTTCCTCTGCTACTTTCGGAATATTTTCCGGTACTGTGACAGAAACTTCTATAGAATTCAAAAGAGTATTTTTCTTTATTTCCGACATATTACCGAGTCTTTCTTCCAGTCTTTTAAGCGCTTCTGCTCTTGTAACAAAATGTGTTTCCTTAACAGAAGGCATAGAAGCAAGGGTATTTTTTAATTTATAAATTTCACCTTCTTTTATGCTATTTTTAAGAAAAACAGTAACCTCTACCTGAGTGATTAAAACCTCTGTCATAAAATTTAGATTGCTTATTATCAGCAAAAAAAATCCCAGTATTAAAATAGAAAGCATCATAGTACTGCATGCCGCAAGGGACATAAGAAAATTTCTTTTTATAGAGGTATAAACTTCCGAGAAAAAAAATCTTATACTGTTATAATCCATGAATATATCCCCCTTTTTCCTGATCACTGAATATTGTTCCGTCAGTATGAAGGACTACAACACGTTTTCTCGTTCTGTTTACAATACTCTTATCATGAGTTGCCATTAAAACAGTAGTGCCTCTGGAATTAAGGTTGATAAGAAGCTGGGTTATTTCCCAGGAAGTGTCAGGGTCAAGATTACCTGTAGGTTCGTCGGCAAGGATAATAACAGGATTGTTTACAAAAGCTCTTGCTATGGCAACTCTCTGTTTTTCTCCTCCTGACAGCTCATCAGGATATCTTGTACCTTTATTTTCAAGACCGACAGCTTCCAGAGCACGGGGAACTTTATACGAAATCTCTCTCTGGCCCGCTCCTATTACCTGAAGAGCATAGGCAACATTCTCATAACAGGTTTTCCGGGGTAACAGTTTGAAATCCTGAAATATAACTCCCAGTCTTCTGCGAAGATAAGGAACTTCATTTACAGAAAGTTTTTCCACATCCCTGCCATCTACAATTACTTCTCCTTCTGTCACTGTTTCTTCCCTGTTTATAAGTTTTAAAAATGTTGATTTTCCTGTACCTGTAGGCCCGACGATAAAAACAAATTCACCTTTAGATATATCAATATTTATAACATTGAGAGCTTTCACTCCGTTGGGATATATTTTAGTGACATCTGTCATTTTTATTATAATATTTTCTTTATCAAGTTTTTTCGTAACTTCCTTATCAAGTTTTTTCGTAACTTTTTTATTAAGTTCTTCAGCAATTTCTTTATTAAGTTCTTCAGCAATTTCTTTATTAAGTTCTACGGGAAGTTCTTCAGCAAGTTCTTTATTAGGTTCTACGGGAAGTTCTTC
>CALARM010000523.1 GCA_937888925.1 uncultured Synergistia bacterium
CGGTCGGTTCTTAGGGGAGGAGGGAGCAGTAATGCTTTCTCCTTACCCGACTTAAAAGGATTACACGGATTACACGGATTTTTAATGGCACTCTCCGTGTAATCCTTTAATTCGTTGTTCAGACAATCAGTCGTTTAAAAGTTAAACTTTTACCCCCGAAGTTGATAAGGAGACCGACTTCAAGCCTGTAAGCTTTCAGGTAATTTAACACCTGTGCCAGATGCACATCTTCCAGTCGAATTATCGCCTTCAACTCCACTAAAATTTTACCTTCAACAATAAAATCCGCCCGCCTTGTACCGATAGGCTCAGGCATATCCCTGTAAAAAATATTCTGCTCAATTTCACGGGCAAAAGCAAGCCCTGCTTTATTCATTTCATAAGCCAGAGCACGCTGGTATATCACTTCCTGAAATCCATTCCCGAGAAATTTGTGCACCTCAAATGATGCACCGATAATCTTTTCAGTAATATCCCTGTATTTCAAATCGTTCTTCATAATCTGTGTAATCCTTTAATCCGTGTCACTCCGTGATTCAGACAATTAATTTCGAACAGGACGGAAACCAACAGTGACGCCGTGGTCAAAAGTCGGGAAGTCGGCCCGGTAAGCCGACCGGCAGATAGCAGGACTACCGTGCCAGTCGCCGCCGCGTATAACACGGTTCAAGCCCGATGTTGGACCAGTAGGATTGGTGCCGGGACTTATACCATAATAAGCGGGTGGATTTGTATCAATATCACTATACCAATCACTGCACCATTCCAACACATTCCCACTCATATCATACAATCCGTAACTATTTGCCAGTTTTCCTCCCACATCATGATGATTTCCACCAGAATTAACATCATACCACGCATAATTCCCTATATTCGGAGGATCAGGCGGATAAGGGTCTCCCCAGTAATATTCTGCTGACTGTCCAGCACGGCAGGCATATTCCCATTCTGCCTCTGTAGGAAGTCTATAACCATTAAGAGTCCTCCATACAGACGGATCATTTCCTCTATTATTTATAGGCCCGTAACAGGAAGTCAAACCATGCTGAGTGCTTAACCAGTTGCAATATGCTACTGCTCCATACCAGGATACCAATACTACAGGACGATTCTCATAACCGGAAATTACAGAGAATGTCCCCGCACCGGGGCCGCCTGTTATACCCTGATATACATTAGCATCCAAATTAATCCATTCCGCTCCACCTTCTGTCTGATTACCTTCAGAATTTAAAAATAATACATAATTCGAATTGGTCACTTCATATTTAAAAATATTAAAAGAACTTACAGTAACTGCGTGAACTGGTTCTTCAAATACATAATAATTACCCCCCATATTAAAAGTCCCTCCCAGAATCGATACCATCGGAGGCCCCACTACAGGTGTAACAGTCGCAGTCGGAGTCACTGTCGCCGTAGCCGTTGCCGTAGCCGTCGGCTCCACCAGCGGCCTTACACTTATACTCTTCCCACCGGCAGTAACCTCATCATTCACCGCTCCGAAAGGACTTCCCGGACTTCCATTATATTCGCTCTCACTCCTCCAGAACTCAACACGGCACGCGCCCTGAGGCACTCTACTGAACAAAAAATTACCTCCGCTGTCGGCTGTCGCTGTCTTCAACGGCACAGAACTTCCCTCCAGCGACGAACCGGAAGGATAAGAATAACTGTAAAATACTACAAAGGCACCACCTATCGGTGTAGTCCCGTCATATTCCACAATCTTTCCTCCAATATCTCCCCTCGGTATATCGCCGGGAGTAAGAACAGGAGTGGGTGTAACAGGATTTCCTGTAAGAACTATATTTACCTCCACCTCTCCGCCGGCTGGAACAGAACCGTAACCTGTGCCGGTCTTCCCGTCCGTCGCCGTGGCAATCACTGTCACAGGATTTGACGGTATGCCAGGAAGAACATAATTACCGCTCCCGTCTGTTACTGCATAATTTGTAAAATTCTCTGCCTTTACCTTTACACCTGACAATCCATTTCCATTATAGGTCACTGCACCTTTTACAGTACCTGAACCGTCTGTTACAGTTATACTCACTTCAGAACGGTTTGATCCATTTACTGCAACAACCTTCCCTATGCCTGATTTAGTGGCAGTAAATATACCTGTAGACGATACTGTCCCTATATCACCTTCTACAGACCATGTGGCAGAAGGGATTACGGGGTTCCCGTTACTGTCAGCAGCATAAACACTGAACTGATAGGTTCCTCCGATACCCACAGGACAGAGAAGCCTCTCAGGGATTACTTTAAAACCGGAAAAAGATACAGATGAACCATTCGGGTCTGCCACAACTACAGGCTGTTCTATAGGAACAAAAGAACCGTATTCCACTGTAAGAGTATTCAATCCTACAGGAAGACCGGACAGATTGAAGTAACCTTTTCCGTCTGTAGTACCTTTTACTCCTCCGATTGTTACAGTCGCTCCTTCTGCGCCATGATACCCTGACGGGGGATTATTGCTATAAAGAACTATCATACCGGTTGATGTTCCTGATTGCTCTGATATGAGCTTATCTTCCGAAAGAAAGGGAATAAATACAAACCCTCCCTGAGAGCCGAAAATTGACGACACAAGAGCCACAAGGGCTCCGCACCCTGTCAGATTTATTATTCCGTATACGGAAACACATAAAAGTAATATAAAACCAATCAAAAAATTTCTACTGAACTTCAAAACACTACTCCTCCTTTTTATAATCATTACGGTAAGAGATAAGAAATAACTACACTCCTTTTACTCTCCTGTTAAATAACAAAACCTCCTCTCTGTAATTTTATATTTAAATCCTGGTAAAAAACTACTATTCCCTGGCTCACCATCCTCCACCGGCACCGGAAATCTCTTTTTCATCATTACCTTTCTGAAAATTATTAACAAGTTCTTTCCAGCTTATATTTATTTCTTTCATATCATTACCGATGCTTTCGTTATATTTAATCTTAACACCTTCCTGACTTAACCCGGCGCTGCCATTATATGATGAAGTAGGTATTTCATTTTCCATACTGATTTTTCCACTGAGAGAACCACCGAGTTCCTGAACTATACCTGCTTCTCCTTTCAATTCCAGATTCGTGGAATCATATGTAGTGTATTTACCTGCCAGTTCCAGAGAAGGATTCAAAAGTAATTCACCGGCCTTTTCCTGAAATATTTTTTTCGCCTGATCATAATCACCATTTTTAATTGCTCTATCCATTTCTGATGCCATATCAGGAGGCAATGATTTCATTACATTACTCAGATTTGCAGTCAGCTCAAGCTCAGCACCTTTATTAACAGTATTTTCCGTCAGAGAAGATGGATCTTTTATAAGTTTCGGCTCTCTTTCTTCACCTATCAGATTATATTTAAATATGGCATCATTTGTAACACTGCCATCTTTATTGAATGTTACAACAGAATCCATTGATTGTTTTGCTTTTAATTGTGCAATAGTCGATTTCCCTTCCAATCCTATTTCAGTTCCAGGTAATTTATCTCCTCCCACCATATCAATGCTCAGAGAACCTTCTCCACCGAATGAACCGGTAATTTTCCATCCCCCCTCATCAGTCTTTTCAAGTTTATTTCCTGCTGAAAGTTTACCGGCAATAGTTCCTTCCAATCCCAGAAGTTTACCAATTTTACCTGATAGTTCACCCCCAATTGCACCTTCCGTTTCCAGAGATTTAAAATGATTTTTTATAAAATCTATCTTTTCTCCCGGTATATCAATTCCAGGTATAGCATCAATCAGATCTATCTGTTTCCCTGCTTCAGTAAGAGAACCGGCAGAACGGAGAAGATAAGCAGCAGCATCTGTAGCTTCACCTTTTTTAGCCAGGTCAAGAGTAAAGGCAAGTTTGCCGGAAATCTCGTTTTTTCCTTCTGCTTTAATAGATGCAGGACCTATTTCTCCCAGATCTCCTCCTCCCTTTGTAAAAACCTCTGCACCTGTGGTAAGTATAAACTTATTCGGATCCTTTTCATCTCTTTCAATAGTAACTTCAGTACCTGCACCGATACCCCCCTTTACTGTCAGTGTTCCACTTGAACCTGCTCCTATTTTAGCCATCAGATCACCTGAAATTTTTTTCTTCTGCCCCGGTTTCATATCATTAAGCTTGAGATTATTAATTATCGTCTTATCAGTACCTGTCAGATTGGTATCATTTATGGTTTTTAGTTTCCTATCCTCACCGGAATTATTAATATCACATCTTTTTATCTCATCATCCCATCCGCCGCCTCCGCCGCCACCGCCACCGGCTCCCGATACTCCGGCATCGGCAGAATTCCAATTTTTTATCTCATCACCCCATCCGCCGCCGCCTCCTCCTCCGCCACCGGCTCCCGATACTCCGGAATTACCTGACTTTACCTGACAAAAAGTATTCCATGCCATTTTCTTTGAAAGGTTCTTAATATTTGAGAAGAAGGATTCATCCTTATGTTCTTCCTCGGTTTTAGCCAGAAAAGAATCCTTTTGAGCCGGCTCGGCTTTAGTTTCTGCCGTCTTCTGTTTTACATTCTCTTTTACCTGACTGACACTGGCTTTACCGGCTTCCGCCTTTGCCACTGCCTGCTGCTTACCGGCAGGTTTAGATACAGAGCCTGTCACTGCAGAGACCTGATAAAGTCTTACGTTTTCACCTTCTTTTTCACAGAGCACCATAAGTTCTTCTTCATAAATCTTATATATGACGGGAGCAATTTTAGACAGTTCATCATCTGTTATATCTTCAGGAGATAGAGCTGAAATATTATCCAGAATTTCAGCCATTTTCCGCTTTCCTGCTATATGATGTCTTGCCTCATCGGCAGGCAGTTCATAAATAAATTCATCATCATAAAGAATTATATTTGTATCATCATAAGGTATTGCTTCTTCTAAAACATAATCTTTAAGAATATGAGTCTCTAACATATTTCCGTCATCAAAAATATAAATATTTCCTTCCACATCGAGGAGATATTTCTCCGATTTCATAATAAATTCACTCCTTTTCATATTATTGCTTGACTATTGAAAACTATATTTATACTCACTTCAGTCACTTTCTTCGCTTATCTCACCGGCAGAATCCGAACTTTCTTCACTTTCAGCATCAACACTTTCTCCTTCTTCCGTAGAAGTATCCTCTTCAGCTTCTTCCGTCTCAGAAGTTTCTTCTGAATTTTCAAGTGGATTCTGATAAAAACTATAGGAGCCTCCCTGAACGGAACCGCCGGTGCCAGCAGAACTGAAATTTTGTGAAGCAAAACTTCTGGAGAGATTCCTTATATTGGAAAAAAGAGCCATATCATCTGAATTCTGACCGGAAGGTACAAACATATCACTCTGAGTAAAGGGAGAAGCTCCGCCGCTCTGCATTATCCCTTCCATAGAATTTCTGAGATTATTAATATTACTCATATTATTGAAGGCATTTCTACAGGCATTGAACATAGTATCAGGTCTTGTGTAATTATTCATAAGTGATGAAATCTGATAAAGACTGACATCATCACCTTCTTTCTCACATAACAGGAGAAGTTCTTCTTCATAGATTTTATATATGACAGGAGAAAGAGCTGACAGTTCTTCTATAACTATCTCCCGTAAAGACCTGTCAGAAATATAATCTAAAATTTCCGATATCTTCCTCTTCCCTCCTATATGATTTATTGCCTTATGAGAAGGCATTTTATACATGTTCTGACCGTCGTAAAGAATTATTTCCGTATCAGTGTAAGGCACATCTTTATCAGAGACAGAATCTTTAAAAATATAATCTTCCAATAAAAATTCATCATTAAAAATATAAATATTTCCTTCAAGATCGAGTAAATATCTGTCTGATTTCATAATAAATTTCCTCCTTATGGATTTCCCTCAAAGAAAAAAGAGAAGGATATATGTCATTTATAAGACCTGTATTCACTTTTTAGACAATTTCCAGTAAACAGTCCGTCTGATTTATCTCAAAGAGCTCATAAATATGCTTTCTTACCGTTTCAGCAATATTGGTGGCAATTACGCTCATAGCGTCGAAAATATTACAACATTTTTTATCTATTCCCCCCTTTCTGTCTACCCACAGTGCAGGACTGTTATATACAGGGTCATAACATTTTATTCCGTCCAGAGAATTGATTACGTCAGGAGGAGCCATAAGAAGCAGTTTATCAGGGTATACGTCTCCTCCGGCAACATAGACATTTTTGATTTTTATAAGATAACTGCCGGGCCGGCACGATGTGCCGGAGGAGAATTTGATGAAGGGGGGGTATGAAGCCTGTTTCAGAGAGGATATGTTTTCTTATGCCTGCGAGCCGTTCGGAAAAGTTTTTTTTATGAAAAATATGAAGAATATCCTCTCCTCCTTCAAGGGTAATTAAACCCTTCGGAAGAAGAAGAGCTATATCTTCGGCGTTTTTCTCAAGTTCATGATGATATGCGGTGAGATATTTCTTTTTTTTCATTGATCGATTTTTCCTATACTTTTACAGAATCTTGAAAAACCGTTGTCCTGCAGGGATGCTCGACCATACACCCCTAAAAGTGGGAATAATGCTTTGTTTAAAAAGCACAAAAGTATAATAATATATACTGTAAATACAATTTATGATATATAAATATAAATTCTACACCTACCATAAAAACCAGTATATTTTCAGGCGAACATTTTCTTTAATAATATTACCTATACTATTTTTTAGTTATTTTATTTTTTATTCGCCATTATAAATAAAAAATCCTTGAATATATAAAGTATACAGAAATCATTTAATTCATTTAGAGTATTTTTTTTGATACTATTTTCAGTTTTACTGAGCACTTATTTTTCTAAAAAACATAAATTATTATAAAAATCATCCAATTTCTTTAAAGCTCCCTCTATAAATATAAGAGTCAAAAAAATTAAATTTTCCGAAAAGATTTTTATTTATTTTTTTATATTTCTTTCAGATTGAATTTTAAGTTCTACCGTGATAAGATAATAATGAGAAGGGATTGCGATACATTTCAATGTATTATATATGTAGCAGGAGATAGATTAATGAAATCTGACGACATAAAAATTACTCATGCCAATTATGATATAGTTTTTAAATCTCTCACAGGTTTATTTAAAG
>CALARM010000524.1 GCA_937888925.1 uncultured Synergistia bacterium
CGTGACTGGAGTTCAGACGTGTGCTCTTCCGATCTTTTTACTCCGCCGTTACAGAAAATTCTCAATTTTATTCCTTCCCGTGATATAAGAAACTGTCTGGCTGTTTCACTTGCTGCTCAACTGGGAGTTTCTCCCATAGTAGTTTATTATTTTAACGAACTGTCTCTTGTGGCAGTATTTGCGAATTTGATGATTTTTATGTTCGTTGCCTGTTCTCTTGTAACAGGAGTGTTTATGTTAATCGTCTATTCAGTGTTTCCCTTCGGTGGAATAATACTTGCCAGAATATCGGGAGTAATTGTTGATTATATAATTTTTATTGTAACTTTTTTATCTAAAGTGCCCTTTGCTTCTGTAAATCTACCTTCTCCTTCGCTTTGTTTTATTTTGTTTTATTATGTTTTTATTTATTTTATATTTTCTCTTGTTCAGAATTACAGATACTGGAGAGATTATGCCGAAGAAAAGTATGGTTTTGTTCTTACCACAGGCAGAATTATTCTTATAGTTTCCATAATTTTTCTTTTATTTATCTGGTATCCTTTAGTGTTCCCATCACCTCTTAAAATTGTATTTCTGGATGTAGGGCAGGGAGACAGTATTTTTATAAAACTTCCTGATGGAAAATGTTTTTTAGTAGACGGAGGTAAGGCAAATGAATACTATGATGCAGGTAAATCAGTTATAATTCCCTTTCTTAAAAGACAGGGTATAAGGCAGATAGACGGTATTTTCCTCAGCCATGCCGATAATGATCATCTTGGAGGACTTGTTGAAGTTGTAAAAAAAGTCAGGGTTAAGGCAATTTATGACGGATTGGATGTTGACCGGAAAAACAGAATGTACAGGGAATTTTTATATCTTGCCCTTAAGAAGGGTATAAACTATTACAGACTTTCTGAAGGAAATAAATTATATTTTAATGAAGGGGTTACTTTTGAAGTGCTTAATCCTTCAATCCCGCTGATTTCTTCAGAAAATCATTTGAATGAAAACAGTCTGGTCTTAAGAATTTATTGGAAAAAAATATCCATATTGCTTACAGGGGATATAGAAAAAAAAGGAGAAGAAAGAGTTATGTTAAATTCTTCTGAAAGTCAAATTTTAAAAGTGTCCCATCATGGTAGTAATACGGGAACGTCTAAAGAATTTTTACAGAAGATAAAACCGGACATAGCCGTTATAAGTGTTGGCAATAAGAATCCTTACGGCCATCCTTCGGGCTACGTAATTGAGAGATTAAATATTTTTTCCGGTGCACTTTACAGGACAGATTATTGTGGCGCAGTTACTGTTATCTCAAATGGTAATGATTATAAGGTTATAACGGTTAAAAATTTAAAGGACAGGAGTGACTATAATGAAATACACCAGAACTGAAGATTCTATTTATGTAGTAAAACTGGAAAAGGGAGATAGTGTCTTATCAAGTCTGACATCTCTTGCAGAAGAATTGAATATTAATTTCGCTACAGTTTCAGGTATAGGTGCCGTAAAGGATCCTCATATAGGATATTTTGTTGTCAATCAGAAGAGATATATAGAGAAAAGATATGAAGGAAATTTTGAACTCCTCAGCCTGAAAGGAAATATTGCCATCAAGGAAGGAAAGCCTTTCTGTCATATTCATGTTATTTTAAGTGATGCGGAGTTCAAGACTTTCGGAGGACATCTTCTGGATGCAGACGTTACTGTTACTATGGAAATAGTAATCAAACCTTTAAAGGTAGATGTGGAAAGAACAATAGATGGAGAAAGTTCTCTCTATCTGTGGAAAATTTGAGAGTCGTGAAGGGGCGTTTTATTAAACGCCCTGAAGTGAAACATTATGTCTGAAAAACTGAAATATAAAATCAGAGGACTTGATTGTGCAGAAGAGGTTTCTGCCCTCAGAAATACTGTGGGAAAACTTTCTTTTGTTAAAGACCTTCAGTTTGATATATTGCAATCAGCCATGACTGTTACGGTAGATACGGATCTTCCGGTGGAAGATGATATAGTGAAATCTGTCAGAGATGCAGGTCTTGAAGCTTTTCCATGGACTGGCCACTGCTACTCCTGCGAAGGGACAAAAACTGTACACGATAAAGACGGACGTTTTATTATGTGTGTTGTCTCTTTTGTTTTTTTACTTTCCGCTTCAGTCTCTCACGGAATAATTCATAGAAGTATTATCGATGCTTTTGTATGCGGTGAAGCTATGGCCCATCATGTTTTCCCTCTTATCTCCATTATTTTATATATAATTTCTATGATTTTTTCTGTCTGGTATATAATTCCAAAGGTGTTTATATCTGTAAGACATTTAAGACTCGATATGAATGTTCTCATGACCCTTGCCATGGCGGGAGCTGTTGTCATAGGCCAGTGGTTTGAAGCTGCTACAGTTGTATTTTTATTTGCTCTTGCACAGCTTCTGGAAGCATGGAGTGTGGGGAAAGCCGGGAAGGCAATAGAAGCTCTGATGGAACTTTCTCCTCCCAGAGCACGATATCTCTGTCCTCATGACGGAGATATTTTAGAGAAACCTGTTTCTGAAGTTCCTCCGGGAGTTACAGTACTTGTACGTCCTGGGGAAAAAATACCTCTTGACGGGATTGTTACAAAGGGCTCCGGTACTGTCAATCAATCTACGATAACAGGCGAGTCGGTGCCTGTGAAAAAGGAATTCGGCATGGAAGTTTTTGCAGGAACTATAAATGAAGAAGGAGCTTTTGAATTTAAAGTAACCAGAACATCCGGTGATACAACTCTTGCCAGAATTACCCGTATGGTTGAAGAAGCAAGGGGAAAACGTGCTTTTTCAGAACAGTGGGTGGAAAAATTTGCCCGTTACTACACGCCTTCTATGATTTTTTTATCTATTCTCATAGCTTTGATACCTGCTCTGTGGTTCAGGCTGCCATGGTCTGACAGTCTGTACAGAGCTCTTGTAATCCTTGTAATTTCCTGTCCCTGTGCACTGGTAATATCCACACCTGTAAGTATTGTTGCAGGCCTTACAAGCGGTGCAAGAAATGGTGTTCTTATTAAAGGTGGAGTTTATCTCGAAGCTCCTGCATCTATTTCTGCTATTGCTTTCGATAAGACAGGCACTATAACCTGTGGTAAATCTGAAGTGATACATATTGTCCCTTTTAAAAACTATACGGAGGAGTTTATCCTCTCTAAAGCGTCTTCCCTTGAAATTCATTGTAAACATCCTCTGGCAAAGGCTATTCTCGAAAAAACCCTTGATAAAGCCATAAGATTTACTCCCTGTGAAAAATTTAATTTGATTAAAGGAAGAGGCGTAGAAGGGTATATAGAAGAAAGTCTTTACTGGATTGGTAATCAGAGTATGATGGAGAAATTTTTAGACGATTCTTCTGTAAATAAAAAAATAGAAGAAATGGAAAAAGACGGTCATTCTGTAGTTGTAATCGGTAATGAAAAAAACGTATGCGGACTTATTTCTATATCAGACAGGATAAAATCTGATACATCATCTGTTATAAAATCTCTTAAAGACCTGGGAGTCAAAAAAATAGTAATGTTAACCGGCGATAATGAAGGAACTGCCCGCCATGTCGCCGATGCTACCGGTCTTGATGATTTTAAATCTTCCCTTCTTCCTGAAGATAAAGTCAGGAATGTAGAAGAAATGGTCCGGGATTTTAAATATGTGGCTATGGTTGGAGACGGTGTGAACGATGCCCCCTCTATGGCAGTTGCTACTCTGGGGATTGCCATGGGTGACATAGGGAGTGATGTTGCTATTGAAGCAGCAGATATAGTCCTTATGTCAGACGATCTCGGAAGACTCCCGTGGCTTATAAAACATTCCAGAAATACTCTGGCCATAATAAAAGCAAATCTATATTTTGCCATTGCCGTGAAAGCTCTTTTTATGGCTCTTGCCCTGGCTGGGATGGCTACTCTATGGATGGCAATACTGGCAGATACGGGTGCTTCTCTTCTTGTTATTTTCAATTCTTTAAGACTGTTAAGTAAAAAACGTGA
>CALARM010000525.1 GCA_937888925.1 uncultured Synergistia bacterium
GGGGACAAAATTCTTGTGGCATTTTCAGGCGGTAAAGATTCTTTTACAATGCTTGATACCATGTCCCGTCTTCAGAAACGTGCTCCTGTTGATTTTTCCCTATTTGTATCTATTGTACATCCCGGATTCCCTGGATTTTCCATTGATACAATTGTAAAATGGCTGGAAGAAAACAGATATGATTTTCAGGTAATACAGAGTAATATTTATGAAACTGTTTTTAATGACAGGAAAAAAGCTGAAGACGGATGTTTTTATTGTTCAAGACAGAGAAGGTCCGTTCTTTACAGGTATGCAGATATGTATGGCTGCCAGAAGATAGCTCTCGGGCATCACAGTGACGATTTTATTGAGTCAGTATTACTTTCTATGATGTATAACGGTAAAATTGAAACAATGCTTCCTGTATTTAAATCTGAGTCCGGCAAATTTAAAGTTATAAGACCTTTAATGTATGTGGAAGAAGAAAAAATAGAAAGATATGCTTTTGAGAAAGGATTTCCTGTTACATGTTGCTGCTGTCCTCTCTGTCATACAGGTAATCTCAGAAGAAAAAAAGTAAAAAAAATGCTTTCCGAATTTGCAAAAGATGAGCCTAATATAAAAGGTACCCTCTTTCGCTCTCTTTCCAATTTCAATGCAGAATATATGCTTGATTTAACTTATAATAAAACCCTGAAGGAATTAATAAGTCGTCCAGGGCATAAAGAATAAAGCTTTTTACATGGTTCCATTCCGGGAGACAGTAATTGCGTAATAGAAATGTAATCTGTTAAAGGAATTTTTTAGAAAAAATTGAATTTTTATAGAAATATTTTTATCAGGAGATGAAAGAAAGATGAAGTTTAAAACAGGATTATTATTTTCTTTATGTTTATTGTTTTTAAATTTTTTACCTGTCAATGCACAGACTGTGGACGAACTGGTTGATTACGGAAATAAGCTGTATTCACAGGGAAAATATAAAGAGGCAATTGAATATTATGACGGTGCCCTGAGGCTTGATCCTAAAAATATCAGGGCAGCATGTAATGAAGGGAATTCTTATTATGCACTCGGAAATTATGAAAAAGCTATTCAATGTTATAACCTGGTATTGAGTATTGATCCTTCCAACAGTACTGCTTTAACTTATAAACAAAAGGCTTTACAGGCTTCCGGTAAAACCGGCATTTCAAGTAATACACAGGGAACAGTAACTGATCAGAATAAATGGGAATACTGGTATTACAGGAGTAAAGAGCTTATGCAGCAGGGAAAATATAATGAAGCTTCACAGTGTAATTCGAAAGCTCTGGAACTTGCGGCAAAGCAGGGTGGCCTGGATAAACTTGAAGCTCTTCTCGAACAGGATGTAGCTTATTACCAGGGGCAAAGGTCTGATGCACAGAAGGACGTCTGTACATCCGGTATCAAAAATATTCTTACTGTTCTCAGCATGTATAAAATGGACTACGGATATTATCCCGATAGTTTAAATACTTTACTGAAACCCGGGAAAGATGGTACTCCTTATATGCGCAGGTTATCAGTTTGTCCTGTTGAAGGTAAAAATTATATTTATAAAAAGACAGACAATAGTCATGTCAGGGTAATATGTCCTACATGCGGAACTGATATGGCGCCAACTGAATATTAAACTGGCTAATCTGCATTTATTTGATAGATAGTCCCTCTCATACTCCTGTGATGGTATTAATCAGGATAATATATCTGGTGTAAATTTGCTGAATTTCATCTGTGCAGCATATGGTTTTTCCGTTCCATATGTTTCTATAAAGATTTATACTATTATTTAACATGTGCCATGGGCCAGGAGAGCTACATTCTTACCTTCATTAAATAATTTATTATATATTTTACATGCCTGTAGAGTTTTTTCAACTATAAGTTCTTTTATGCCATGTTTTATTATGGTATTTTTCACTTCTTCAGGAAATTCTATATTACCTTCCACTCCTATTCCTATTATTAAGACGTCTATATTTTTATCCATTACGCCTGTTATCATAGAAGCTGTAATGCAATGGCCTTTTCTCTCTTCCCATTTTGTGACTTCTTTCCCTATAAGCCTTATATCTTTACCGGCACCTACGGTGCTGCTGTGTTCTTTTCCGCATATTATGAATTTTCCCCATAAAAAATGTTCTACAGGGCCTCTGGGTTCTATGAGCATTTATAAGTCTCCTTTTTCAGTGACCAGTAATCAGTGACCAGCCACTTTTCAGTTCTCACTTTATATTATATCATAGATATAGATTGGCAGTATACGTCCTGTAAAATTACTGATGAAGATTTTTAGTTGTTGTAGCTATCTCCCATACTGCAAATTCTCTTTTATAGATATAGTAATCTATCATACCGAGAATTCTGGCATAACATTCTAATCCTGCTACCAGTGGTATATAAGGTGCTTTTTTTAGACCGAATTTATTGTAGCTTTTCAGCAGAATCTTCAAAATTCTTGTGACTTTCATTGTAGATACTTCATAACCGAATTTTTTCTTTATAGCCAGATGACCTGCAAATATTCTTCTTCTTACTCTTATAAAATCAGCTATATGTTCGGCACCTTTATTAATTACAATAGCTTCAGGCACATATAGAATTTGAAATCCCTGTCCTT
>CALARM010000526.1 GCA_937888925.1 uncultured Synergistia bacterium
TCATTTTAACAGACTTATATGTGGTCAATAAATTCATAATAAAATTTATATGATTACATAGTTTCTTAAAATAATCTACAGGAGGTGTATCTGATTATTTATAATCAGCTATATGAATAACGATTATATATTAAAAATATCAGAAGCCAGTTTTTTGCATAATAAAGGATATTACAATGAAGCTATAGACACATATGACGATATACTGGAATTAAACCGTGAAAATGCGCTTATATGGTATCAAAAAGGTAATGCTCTGTACAGTATTAAACGGTATGAAGAAGCAATTGATTGTTATGATAATGCCCTGATTATTAATACAGAAGACGAACAGATATGGTATAATAAAGCTCTCTGTATGGCTGACCTTGGAAATTATAAAAAAGCTGTCGAATGTTATAATAAGTCAATAGAAATAAATCCAAAATATTTCGAGGCATGGTATAACAGAGGAATTGATCTGAGCCGTATGGGTAAATCTAAAGAAGCCCTGAAAAGTTTTAACAGAGCTATAAAAATAAATCCTTATAGTTATAAAGTATGGCATAATAAAGGCATTCTTGTAGGACAACAGAAAAATTACAGAGAAGCAATCAGATGTTTCAACAGGGCTATTAAATTGAATCCCGACCATAGCATGAGCTGGTATAATAAAGCTATTATATTTATATGTCAGAAAAAATATGACAGTGCACTGAAATGTATTGATAAATCTCTAAAGTTAAATTCCGACCAAGCCAGTGCCTGGTATATTAGAGGACTTCTGCTTTACGGGCAATGTTCAGAAATTTCAGGGTTTTCTGTATAAAACTGCATAACCGGTCCGGTCAATATGCTTTTTAGTGAGATATTACTTTTTTCAGAAGGAAAATAGCATCGGTAAAAGAATAAAATTCAACAAAAGATTACTTAACAAGATAAGTAATAAAGAAAGAAGGTTGAAAAATGTCAGGTAACATAGAATTTCCAGATTTTACCGAAAAAAGAAAATATACTAACTATCTGTACTATATAGTAATAGGTTCCTTTTTATTATTAATAGTAATATGTATAGCATTGATTCCTTCCTGGATAAGGAATTTACAGAAAAGCAAAGCCAGATTTATCATGAAAAAACTTGCTGGAGATCCTTTGATACTTCCAAATAGTAATAATTTGATACTTCCAAATAGTAATAATTTGATACTTCCAAATAGTAATAAAATGATATTTACTCTTATTAATCTGGGTGAACCAGGGATAGATGTTATCTCAGATGAATATCTGGAGGTTTCAGATAATATAACCCAGTTGAATTCTCTAAAATTACTGGGAATGTCGAAAAATAAAGATTATATCAAGAAAAAAGCAGCAATTCATCTGATTAATCTTCTTTCGGACAGTGAACCGTCTGTAAGAGGTGAAGCGGCAAAATTAATCGGGGAATATGATATTAAGGAAGCCTTACCTCATCTGGAAAAAGTACTGAATTCTGAATATAAGGAGAAATGGTCTGCTATAGAGATGGAACTGATTGAAAGTAAAAAAAGACCCATTAGGTCGAATAAATTTTATATTGAAAGTAAAAAAAGACCCATTAGGTCGAATGAATTTTATTATGAATGTTCTTCCTGTCATGGTAACAAGATAGATAGATTAACGGATTCATGTAAAGAAGCCATAATAAAACCATGGGATTATACCAGAACTCAGATAAAAAAATCTATTGATATGCTTGGAGGAAAAAACAATTGAAAATAATCAAAACAATTATTTTACTGGTATTATTACTTTCTTTACCGGCTTTCGGACAGGATATTTCTTCTATAAATAAACCCTTAAAGGAAGAACTGGAAAAGATATTTGATGAAGATCAGAAATACAGGCTTATGATTGATTCTACCCAGGTTAAATACGGGAAAGATTCACAGGAACTGAAGGAATTACTCGACAGGATAAATGAAATTGATGAAAAAAACCTGAAAAGAGTTATAGAAATTATAGATGAATACGGCTGGCCCGGCATAAGTTCTGTAGGAGAAAAAGGAAATATTGCAGTATGGATGGTTATTCAACATGGAGACAGACACCCGGAGATTCAGAAAAAATATCTTCCTCTTTTAATTGAATCGGCAGAAAAAGGGGAATCCAGGAAGAGTGATGCAGCCTATTTAACAGATAGAGTAAAGGTAAATCGCAGAGAAAAACAGATCTACGGAAGCCAGATGATTTTAAATGAAAAAACGGGAAAATATGAGCCGCAGCCGATAGAAGACGAAAAAAACGTGGATAAAAAAAGAGCGGAAATGGGACTGCCTCCTCTTGCAGACTATTTAAAATTATTCGAAAATAAACCCGGCTCAGATAATAAAAAAGATGATCTTGTGAGAAAAGGCCGCATAGGGGTTATGGTTGCGGAATTAACAGATGAAATAAGGACTAAAAGCGGATTAACTGAAAAAAAAGGAGTCTATGTTAAAGATGTTTTTGCAGATACGTCGGCAATGGAAGGTGGAATTAAAAAGGAGGATATTATACTTTCAATAAACGGAACAGATGTTCTTAATGTACCCCAGTTTTTAAGCCTTGCAGGTTCATATCGGGCAGGTGAAGAACTGTCTGTTTCACTGTGGAGAAACGGCGAAAAAACAACAAAGAAAATCACATTAAAGCCTTTCCCGGAAGAAAAACATACTGATTTTGATATTCTCTATTTATCGGTGAGCGTTGATGAAACAACAACCCTGAGAACAATCATCACAAAACCGAAAACAGGGACAAAACATCCTGCAGTTCTCCTTATACAGGGACTTTCCTGTGTATCTGTAGATTATCCCTTCGACAACAGTCTTCCCTATCAGAATCCGTACAAATCAATCCTTTATTCCCTGACAGAAAAAGGTTTTGTTACAATGAGGGTGGAAAAAAGCGGCCTCGGAGACAGCACGGGCACTCCTGCAAAAGACATTGATTTTAACAGAGAAGTCCTGGGATTTCAAAAAGCACTTGAAATCTTAAAAACTTATGACTTTGTAGATAAAGACAAAATATTTATTTTCGGCCACAGTATGGGAGGAGTAATGGCTCCCGTAATTGCAGATAATATTCCGGTAAAAGGAATTATAGTATTCGGAACAATAGGAAGGCCCATGGTAGAATATGAACTTGATAACGATCTCCGGCAGCATCTGCTCAACGGCGAAGATTTTGTAGACCTGGAAAAAGAAATGAGAAAAAAGGAAGCTTTTCTCTATCACTTTTACATAGAAAAACTTACGCCCGGGGAAATAATAGAAAAATATCCTGACTGCAGTGGTTATTTTGATGATGATGAACATATGTACGGACGCCATTATAAATTCCTCCAGCAATTATATGATCTCAATCTCTCGGAAACATGGAAAAATGTTAATACAGATGTTTTAGCCATATGGGGCAAATCGGATTTTGTTTCAGCTTCAGGAGATCATAAGTTAATAGCCGACATCGTAAACAGATACAGCAACGGGAATGGAACATTTATGGAAATGGAAAATATTGACCATTATTTTTTGAATGTTTCCTCTATGAATGACAGTTATAAAAATATAAGTGAAAAAAAAAACACTCTCCAATTCAATCCTGTAATTACAGAAAAAATATACGAATGGATGAAACATATTATAGAAAAGGACAGTCATGTATGAAAATATTGATAATAGGAGGCACCAGATTTACAGGTCCTTTTATCGTAAAATCCCTTTATGAAGCAGGTCATGAGATTACGGTCTTTCATCGCGGAAAAAACAACATGGAACTGCCCGGCGGTGTAAAGGAAATTCTCGGAGACAGAAAAGTTCTGGCTGCTCATAGAGAAGCTTTCAGAAAAATCTCACCTGATGTAATTCTGGATATGGTTGCCGTTACGGAAGAAGATGCAATGACAGTGATGAACATGTTCACAGGTATGGCAGGGAGGATTATAACTGTAAGCAGTCAGGATGTTTATCTTGCTTTCGGGATATTTAACAATGTAGACAATGGGCCTTTAGAGAAAATGCCTCTTACGGAAGAATCTCCCCTGCGCCGTAACATCTATCCCTATCGCGGTAAGATTACAGGGCTGGACAATTACGACAAAATCATGGTGGAAAAAGCTGTTATGAGTGAAAAAAATTTACCCGGCACAATTGTCCGTCTTCCCATGGTCTACGGCCCGGGAGACGGACAGCACAGGATCTGTGAGTTTCTGAAAGAAATGGATAACAAACCGGGCCCTCTTCTGATAGAGAGAAACAGGGCGCGATGGTATCTGCCGAGAGGATATTCAGAGAATATGGCTCATGCCATAACACTGGCGGTAACAGATGAAAAAGCTGCAGGAAAAATTTATAATGCAGGAGAAGAGAAAAATCTTTCTGTCATGGAATGGGCAAGTAAAATAGCTGAAGCAGCGCAGTGGGAAGGCGAAATACTTGAGACAGAAGACATATGTGATGAAAATAATTACGAACAGGATATTATTGTAAGCACGGAAAAGATAAGAAGAGAACTGGGCTACAGAGAGATTGTATCTTTTGAAGAAGGTCTGAGAAGGACTGTTGCCTGGGACAGGGAAAAGCAGGTTATTCTGTAAAAGTAAAATATTATTCCCCGGCTTCACAGAAAATAACACTTTATAACTACCATGACCGGGTGGTCACAACGAATAATGAGAAGGCGTTCCTCTCTTCATCCATCACTCTTCACCCTTCACGCTTCTCATATAAACCTTCAACAGGATCTCTGCTATTTTGCATAATTCCGCCTGAACTGATTTAACACATAAGAATAGAATCCCTGCTTATCTGCCATATTAAAGACTACATAGACGGTTTTCCCGTTACTGTCACGTTTAATAGTTCCCTGTTCATACCCGTCAGTGACTATGGACAGAGCGGTAGGAACTGGTTTTTTGACAAGGTCAGGACGGGCTACATAAGAAGTTGTAAGACTGTTCCACATACAATAGTAAGGTTCATTAACTATCAAATCATAATTCCGGTAGACAAGTTCCGAATATCTGAAATTATTTCCCTGAACCTTTAAATCCAGAAGAAATTCCTGACTGATAGGTACTTCATCTGTAACATCCAGCGGAAAAAGAATCATAGGACAGGAGGTATGTTTTAAAATCCAGTTAAAAGCATAAGGGTCACAGAATAAATTCCATTCTGCATTCGGATTGGCAATTTGCGGCGGAATAGTATTGGGATCCAGATTGCCCGGAACATCAATTGCTCCGCCCATCATTATGATTCTCTCTATGCCCTTCTCCAGATAAGGACTTTCCTCAAGTACATTGCGCAACATAGTAATGGGACATGTATTGACTATTGTTAAAGGTCTCTTTGTTTCAATTGCCCCGGATAAACATTCCCGTAAAAGAGACTCTCCTGAAGGGTAAGGAGGCCAGGCTGCATTATCACCGTACTTTGAAAGAATATCCAGGTTATACTGGTCAATACAATCGTTTCGATAAAACCATGGAAAAGGATTCCATCCCCTGCTGTCACTCAGTGTAACAGGTAAGGAAGGACTACCAATAAAAGATTGTATTTTCCACTGGGTCTGCATGGCATAGCTGTCTATACAATCGGTATTTGTTATAATAACACCCCGAAAATCGATATTATCCATAGTTGTAAGCAGTAAATATGCGATGGAATCGTCAATAGCTCCGCCGCTTACAAAAAGAACAGGAATACCTGCAGACGGAGATGGAGGAGGAAGAACATTTGTTGAGCTGTCTCCGCCGCACCCTGCTAGCCATCGTGAAAAAAAAAGTAATAATACAACATATAATAGCAATTGTTTTTTCATATAAGTTTATCTCCCTTTCTTCTTGTGGTAAGAATAAATAATACATATATGCTCTCGTGACTCGTAATACGTAACGCGTGACTGGAGGAAGACTTTTATTACATGCTTACGGTCAGGTCAATAATTATCGTCTTACATTTCATTACTGCTTTTCATGGAGCAGTTTCAGTGTATGATCTATTAAATCGATACCACCGGGATTCCCATGTCCCGGTATGACAATTTCTGCGGAAGAATATTTTTCCCTGACCTTTATAAGACTTTTCGGCCATTCTTCCAGACTCGCATCTGCTATGTTTCCGGGAGATGTTGCATCGGCAGATTTAATCAGACAGCCTCCGAAGAGAATTTTTTCCTGCGGAATCCAGGCAACAATATTGTCTACCGTATGGCCTGCTCCCGGGTAGAATAGTTCCACACTGAGCGAACCGCAGGCAAGAGTCAGACTATCGGTAAAATAATTATCGGGGACGCTTTTCCCCGTATCTCTGAGTATTTGTGCGGTTTTATCCAGAGAAAAAGCTTCTCCTTTCCTCCTCATAGCTTCTCCCAGACCGCCGGCACAATCGATATGGAAATGTGTGGGTATGACTTTCTCGATTCGTCCGTTAAATTCTCTTTCCACCCATTCAAAAAGCAGAGAGGTCTGTTCATCTGTCCATGGCAGATCTATCATTATGGCATGAGGTGTGTCTATGACTATGAGCCCGTTTGCCGGACAATGTCCGAAGTCAGGGAGATCATAATATGCCGTATAAAGCCATACGGTACCGGTAAGTTTTTCCACAGTGACATCATCGGAAATATTTTCCTTTGCATGAACCGCCATAGTATAAGCTGTAAGTAAGATAATGATAAAGATAGTTACTTTAAGTAATTTCATAAATTCTCTCCTCTGTTAAAATATCAGGTAATATATAAAGTATTACCATACGAAAGGAAGCAATCGATATTTTGTCTTACCGGCATATTCTTTATATCCTTCCAATTCCTTCTGCAATACATTATCTTCCAGCAATGTGCGGATAATTATCAAAACAACTATCAATCCTGCCGGTATAAGGGCTATATATGAACCAAGAATAAGTGCAATGGAAGGACAGTTAAATATCATCCCGGAATATCCCGGATGTCTTACAAACCTGTAAGGTCCGCCGGTACAGACCTTATGATTTCTGTCTGCCTGAATACGGACAGTTGCTTCGAAATGAGTATTTACAGACATTGCCCATATCATAAACACTGCTGTCACTATATAGGCAGTTATGCCTGAAACGAAGAGTGTAAAGGACATATGAGACCAGCCATAACGGTAATCAAGGCCCGAAATTATAAGCATGATAAAATAAAGAGGTATAAAGATAAGAAAAAATATCCTGTCAAAGGGTTTTGTATCTTTCTTAACGAATTTCATCCTTTCCCTGAGAAGTTCCGGGTTTAGTTTTAAGAATAAAATGGCAAAAAACAAAAAGATGGATGTAAAAATGCCGACATAAAACCATCCGTTAAACCAGCGAATAGAACCGGCTGAAATAAATAACAGGCATATGTGTATGGCAATGCTCATAAAAAATCTTGCCGAACCTTTTTTGATCAGGTCTGAATTTGTCTGCTTATTTACCTGTTCTGCCATACACAATTCCTCCGAACCATTTAAGAAATCATAAGAAAATTTAAAATTTTTTTTCATTATATCAAAAATAAGAATAAATGCAAAATCTTAAAAGGTAATTATAAATGGATATTGAAAAAAATAGAGAAGAAACCTCTTGAGAAAGGAATAAGTAAGTTCTGCTACATCTGATAAAAGAAGGATGGAAAAAGGTGGAACAATAGATTAATATATGGATTATAAAGATCAGACAGGCAGAATAAAAGATAAACTCATTATAGCCAGAAAAACTGACAAAAATCTGAAGGTTTTTGGTGCAAAATCTCACAAGTATTTAATTAATAAACCTCTAAAGGAGAAACAAATCCTGGAGTTTGAAAAAAAATATAAACTTTCTTTACCGGATTGTTACAAAACATTTCTGACTGAAATAGGAAACGGCGGATGTTCCTCTTTCAATTCGGCGGCAGGACCCTTTTATGGAATATATCCTTTTGGCACACACCTTGACGAATTAATAGCATCTCCCGGAGAATATTTAAGCGGGCCGGTAATAATATATCCAGGTATGACAGATGAATACTGGTCTGAATTAATAAAAAGAATCGAAGAATATGAAGATATTTCCGATGAAGATTATGACAGAGAGACAGGTAAGATTTATTCGGGAATTTTACCACTGGGTTCTCAGGGATGTACTTATGTACATGGACTTATTCTGAATGGTAATTATAAAGGCAGGGTTGTAAACCTTGATCTGGAGAGGCAAAAACCGAAGTTCACTTATGAAAATAATTTTCTGGACTGGTATGAACGGTGGCTTGATGAAATAATTTCCGGTGAACTTTTAGTAGTTCGGCCGTCATGGTTTGGATACTCAATGGGAGGAACTGACAGGGAACTGATAAATAAATATTTAAACTCATCTGATACGGATTACCGCATTGCATGTTTAAATGGCCTCCTGAATAAAAGTTATTTATCTCCTGAGACACTCGTGGTTATAGAAAAAGAATGTTCCGATGGGAATGAAATTCTGAATAATACTGCCCTTCAGATATTGACAAAAAATGACTATTCCCGGGCGAAAAAACTGTTGTTTCAATGTTATCAAAAAAATCCTTTAATAGTCTTTAAATACCTGTTCTGGTACAGGAAAGATAAATCAGAAGAATGGATAAATGAAATCAGGCATATTCTGTCAGATAAACATATTGATGATGAACTGTTCAGGTTTGCCACATATCTGGCAGAAGAATGTAAAACAGATTTATCGTCTTATATTATGCCATTTATAGAACATGATAAGGAACAGATTAAATCTCAGGCCAGATATATAATGGGAAAATTGAAAAAATAAACTGAGCCAGGGATTTAATATTTATGTTCAAGTTTTAGCTGATAGCTGACAGTTAACTAATTAAGGCTTAGAAAAATCTTATTTAACTTTTCTCAATCTCTCCGGCTTCCATCTGTCAAAACCTTTATATCTC
>CALARM010000527.1 GCA_937888925.1 uncultured Synergistia bacterium
AAGTTCAGGCTGCAGGCTTCCCGCCTAACAGTAATATTCAGAATGTAATAAAAGATCAGAGCCAGAGTTTTTCCAAACTCTATGAAGAACATGAATTCCCGAATGGTTCTGCTATTTCTCCTGAACTTAAACAGTCTTATAGCAGACTTGAAGAATATCAAAATACAATAGCTGAGAAACTTGAAAAGCTGTCAGCACAGGATCCTTCTTTCTCTGAAGGTATGTCTGACAGGATGAGGGGTGTATTCGGTTCCGAAAAAGGCATTCAAAATGATGGAATTATGAGCAAAAAGGACCTTACACAGCTTAAAGAACTTATGGATGAGCAGAAACTGACAGAAACAGACGATGAAGATCAGCCACGTCTGTCTTTGAATATAAATGTATTTAAATTTGATAACAGTAGTTTTCAATTTTAGATAAAATCTCAGGTTTTCTTAAACTTATAAGGGATGCAGATGCATCCCTTATATTTTATGAAGGTACTTTATGATAAGAAGAGCTTTGCTCGTAATATTGTTTCTTATGTCTGCTGTCTGTGGAGAGACTATAAAGCCGGAAAAAGAACTTGCAGGTGTCAGACTGGGACTGTTGAAAACCGATGTGATAAATTGTCTGGGAGAACCTCAGGGGGAAACATTGATTGTTTCTCCGGGAACAGGTATTGTTTATGAATTCATGGATTATCGGTACAGTGGTATTCTTGTCATATTAAAAGACAGCAGGGTTTCTTCCGTAAGTATTTTTTCCCCCTGCAAAAGTAAAACCAGTAAAGGACTGGCTATTGGAGATAATTTATCTGTTGCGAAAAAACTTTATGGTAACAGTGTAAAACAATCGCTCGGATATGCAAGTAAATTTTTTTTCCCTGAATATAACCTTACGGTTAAAGGACTTAAAGGTACGGTAGTTATAACGGAAATCACTATCGGAAGTGATCGTATCCGTTGATTATTTATAGAATCTCTTTTCCCTCATCTTCATCATTATGTATATTAACTGATAGTTTTTTCTCTTTTAAAAGTTCTCTTGCTTTAGTTACATTAATTATATTTTCTTTTAATTTTTCTTCTATATTATCAAATATCTTCTGTCCATAGTCCTGGACTTCTTTGATTTCAATGTTTTCATTTTTCCTTGCCTGATTCAGCCTCTGTATAGCCTTTTGAGAACTTTCCTGCACTTCTATGCTGGACTTGATCCTTTCCATTTTCATCTGATTAAATTTCTTCGTAATTTCTTCTGCCTGTTTTTTTGCCTGTTCTACTATATTATTGGCTTCTTCTTTTATTTTTATACTTGATTCCAATTCTTCAGGAACATTATCCTTTACTTCTTCAAGTAAATCCAGAAGTTCTTGCTGATTTACAATTATAAGATCTGTCAGGGGAATCTTAACTTTAGATTCCAGTGCTCTCTGTAAGCGATCCAGGCAGGAATATATCTCTTCCATAATATAAATTTTCTCCAGTATTATTTTTTTAAGGAGTACGTACGTTGAAAATATATCACAGATTGTGAGAAAAGAAAAGATATTTATGAAAAAATATTTTGATTTTCTATAAAAATATTCTGATTGGAATTTAATTATAGTGAAAAGTGAAAAGTGAAAAGTGAAAAGAATAGGATATTACTCACCCTTCACGATTATCATATAAACTATTTCTGAGTATTCTGATCCTGGTATAAATTCACTGTATTCTGAGCATCATGGAGAATCTTACTGGTATTAAATGGATTGACATTATCACCACCGCTGTGAACCACAGGATTGGGTGCAGATACGCCGCCGCCTGTGCTCTTCTGAGCTGAACCTGTCTGACCGGTATTTGTTTGATTACCTGTTGTTTTTGTTGTATTTGCCTGGTTGGTTCTGCTGAAGGAAATCATATCTACTGTATTTGTATCTGCATAATATTTATAACGTCCTCCCATTGTTTCAGCTACTGATTTTAATGGAAATGAGATAACATTACCTCTGCCATCTTTGTAATCAATCCATACTGCTATTTTGGAAAGTTTTTCCTGAAGAGCAGTATCCTTTATGGAGAGTGTTGTTGCATTACTTGAATGAGGCACATTCATGAAACTTAGAAGTACAGCGCCTTCTACATATACTATGTCACCATAAACATAAATTTCACCGGTAAAAGGTTTATTATTTACATATACAGTAGGCTGTGAGGCACCATAAACTGAAGAACAACATGATATAAACAAAAGAGATAATAATATGACACATATGAAATTTTTCATAATTTCTACCTCCAAAGTAAAATTTTTTTCATATATATTATCCCATAAATTCTTCTCTAAATCAATAAGGATTCAGGAATTTTTCAGGAGGACTGATTGACGAGAGATTTATATAAAATTTACGGCAGAATCAAAATTTATATAAAATTCATATTCCAAGAAAGTGATTTAAGTGTTAAAATATAAATTAGTGAAGTGTGAAGAGTGAAAGGTGAAGGGAAAGAGATTTGAGCTAATATTAATGCTTATCTCAGTAAATACTTGTAATTCATAATGAACTGATTCTATTTTCACATATCACACTTTACACATTACGAGATTATACATTGTTACGAAAGTAACTATAATAATAGATTGTTTTAAATCAGGAGTCATATATAGTTATGGAGAAAGATGTGCGACGTGTCGTTAAAGGAAGTAATGGAAAGATACAGAAATTTCTCAGGGATCTGGAAAGACGTGGTATTAATAAATGGGTTATTAATCTTATCGATGAAGATTTATGCTATGAAAAAAATGAAGCTATATTATTAAAACATATAGAAGAGTTTACGGAAAAAGACAGGGTACCTCTTGTAAAAGCAATGGAAATCAGTAAAGCAGCTCATAAGGGGCAGAACCAGAAAAGATCTCATGACGAAGAAGGATTGGATAATATTCCTTATTTTAACCATCCTGTTCAGGTTGCTCTTATGGCATTTAA
>CALARM010000528.1 GCA_937888925.1 uncultured Synergistia bacterium
CGAGATATCCACTCGTGACTGGAGTTCAGACGTGTGCTCTTCCGATCTTCTTTATTTTCTTTAAGATAATTTTTAATATCAACCCAATAAGCAGTATCAATTGATTGCTCATATACTATTCCAAATACAGGTAATGAGTAATTTTGCCAATAATCATAATGACCATTAATAGGAATCGAGCATTTATTTTTATTAAAATAAGTTTTACCGGATTTTACTTGAACACCTATACACTTGCCAGTTGTAATTTCTTCTTTAATAAATTCTATTATGATATCTATACCAACATCATTTTTTTGATTAATTTCATGGTAAATACAGTTGTTTGAAATAACAATTTTATTGACGTAATTAAGTCCCATTTCACTTATGGATTTACTGTTCATGTATTTCATAATTATTTCCTCCAGAAGATTGTCATTTTTGTGATACTATTTATTAGGTCGAAATGAACATAGTTTATGATATTCTGCCTCATCAGAAAGTTTTTGTACTAAAAAGTCTACCCATTCCTGTGTATATATGTAATCTCTATGGGGTTTGTCGAAGTGGCAATATTTTACATTACATTCATTCGGTTCTTTGCCAGGTTTTCTAATATTATACATTTTCCAAGCCTGAGTATGATGATGGATTTGAAAAACTCTGTTGATCTTTTCTTCAACTTTTTTTGCCACTTCGCCTGGCTTAAACATTCCAGGGTTTATAACCGGTACCAGTTTTTCTCTATCTCTAATAAGTGCAATTTGTTTAGATATATTTTTTAGTTCTTCTGTATTTGCCGGATTATATTTAATAAATTCAAAGGTAGTATCTGCTGAATTACTATGATTTGCTATTTTAGGAATAAGGTAAACCCGAAAACTGTATTTCGGATCTTGATAAATAGTATCAGAAAGTCCACTTCTAAAAACATCAATATAATTTTTTATTTTTTCGTAGTTTTTTCCTTGAACTCGTTTACATACTTCTATTTGAGAAGTTGATCTCATATTTGCTGTTTGCAGGGGAAAGCATAAATGTTCTCGAAGTGCATAATATTCAGTAAATTCCAGTACAAGTAACTCATCGAAATTTAATAAGAGTGCCTGGCATTCTCCTGTTACATCAGGATCTATAGCAGGTACATATCTATGTTCAATCTTATTTCTCAATGAAATCATAAATTCAATATTCTTACGAATCGGGTTATCGGAGGAACCGTAATATTCTTTTATACATTTAGAAAGTTCCCATGCTTTTTCATCTCCATCATCTGTCACTTTTGCTGTACCATCCGGATTGTTATAAATATAGGATATTCCTCTTTTTTCAAATATAGCATGAAAGAGAGCAGTCCAGGCAATTATCATAAGCACAGTGAAACCTTCTGTACGAAAGATATGACTTGGACGATTATATATGTCTAAAGCTAATATAGCAGATTCTTTTGCTTTTAAAACTAATTCTTCTATTTCGGTTGAGAGTTGTGGTCGTTTAATATCATTATTGCCTTTATAAACCTGGGACATTAATTTTATGTATTCCTCTTCAGTATAATTTGTTATTCCTTTAATATAATATTTTTTTCCTGATTTTTGCAAAAATGTAGACCATTTTTTTGTTTGGTAGGCAGAGACAGTGTTTTTTGTCCATCCAGTTTTAGCCTGGACATCACTCATAGTAAATAATTCTTGAGTTTTTTCTTTGTTACAGAAAAATTGATATGATTTTTTTACTTTTTCAAGCCTGGACATAAATCAACCTCCCTATTTTAATTGTAAATATTGGGATATAAAATTACACGAACGTGCCAGATATTTTGATTGTTTTTTACGGGGATTTACCTAAAAAACTCTTCTTGAGAGAGCACATTTGCCAGAATATCGCGTAGTTCGTGCATTGTTGGTCGTTTTTCAGGTTCGTGCCTGGTAGAATGCTCTATAAGTTCGTCAATTATTTCGGACTTATTCATTATAACCCATGTACTAATTCGCATAAAAGGTACATCGCGTCTTTGTTCACCCGGTGGTGGATATGTTTCACCTGTGAGCAATACCCATAATGTTTTAGCTAAAGAGTAAACATCCGCTTTGCAGGCATCTGCCGAGTCAGCATTCTGGAGCATTTCTGGTGCAATGTAGTGTAAAGGCCCCAGTTTTTTATTTGGTAATGTGAGTGATTCTTTATCAGGAAATGAGGCAATACCAAAGTCTCCGATAACCCACTCGTCATTTAAAAAGTAAATGTTATCGGGCTTGATATCCCGGTGTGTGATTCTTAGATCATGTAATTCCGTAAGAGTAGTAGCAATGTGTGCTATTCCATGAAGTATATCTTGCGGTGTAATTTCTTCAGAAATAGCCTCTTTTAGAGGTTTCGCTATTGGAGTTACGAGCCATGCGTATTCTTCTTGCTCAATGTGCTCTAATGAGACATTATCAATTATGGGAAGTATGCCTGGAAAATTTTTCAATTTTTGCAATATATTAATTTCACTGATAAAGCGTTTCAAACTGTCACCACGCGCTCGCTTGAGAATTTTAATAGCGGCATGTCGGGAATTTATGTCTTTTGCATTCCAAACTTTACTACTTCCCCCTTTACCTAGTTGTCTAAGTAACCTCCAGCCGCCTAATTTTAGTCCGGGATAAATAGAGCCGCAAACACGATCATCAGGAAGATTTTCGAAGAATTTTTTGAGAGATCGTAGAGTACTTGTTGCAATATGATATGTTCGTCCAAAGGCTGTCCGCGATCCATGCCGTTCAATCGCTAATTCAAACTCGTTTAATGCACGTGTTCGACCGACAAGTTGCCCCCAGGATTCAATTTGTCGATTACGTTGTGGCCCACTAATAGGATTTCCGGTGTGGTACTTAATGGTTATACGTGATAGTGCTTCCTCGAAGTTCCAGTCTTTATCGATGTGCATAACATTCACCTCATGTATTAATAGAATTACAATAGTTTATGTAATTATTCCGTTATGTAAGGCTTAAAATTATTAATACGCAAACATATTATATATCAGAACTAAAATTACATTTCTATTCTATGAATATTAGTATAATTATTGAATATAAAAGAAAAAACCTGCTTATATTATAGATTCCTCACGAAATAAGATAAAAAAATCATTTCAGGCAGGAAAAGGAAAAAGAAAATAAGAATCTTCATAATATGTATACTTTACTCACAGAAAAACTCACACTTGCCTCATATTCCTATAACAGGCTTCTTTTCACTATTTTCCCCGAAGTAAAAACAGGTGAAGTAATAAAAAAGTTCCAGGGTTTATCTATACCATCAATAAACCTCTCTTTTGAGTTGAGCAGATCTCTTCTGGAGCTGTCAGTTAAAGACAGAATTTATTATCTTCAGGAGAAATTACAGGAAATTATTTCTTCAGGAGCAGAGGATAAGTTATTCCTTTACCACATAGAGATACTCTTTGAACCATCGCTAAAAAATAATCCTATGTCTCTTCTTGAGAAGTTTTCTCGTAAGAAAACCCTTCTGGTTCAGTGGCCGGGAGAGTTTGACGGCCAGTTTCTTATTTACGGCACAGATAGTTCCGGAGAATATATCAAATATAAATATTCAGCAGAAATGGTTCTCATAAATCCATAAATGGAGGTTAATTATGTTATATAGAGATCTTGTTGATTTTGAAAAGATTGTTGATGTTATTCAGTTAAAGCAGGCTGATAATAGAAAAGAAGCTGAAGATCTGGTAAAGACCTATGTTATTTCCGATGGGATGGCTGAGAAGTTAGTAAAAGACATATTTCCAAATCTCAAACCTGATAATCCAAATAATAAAGGTCTTCTTATTCTGGGTAATTATGGTACAGGTAAGTCTCATCTTATGTCTGTCATTTCTTCTGTAGCTGAAGATAAACATTTTCTGCAGTTTTTAAAATCTTCTCCTGTGAAGGATGGAGCATCTGAAATTTCAGGCCATTTTAAAGTTATAAGGGAAGAAATAGGAAGCACAAGGAAGAATTTCCGTGATTTTATCTGTGATACTCTTACAAGAAAACTTGAGGATTTGAATGTTAATTATTCATTTCCATCATATGAAAAAGTAAATAATCATAAGGATCTTTTTGTGGAGATGATGAGCTGCTTTGAAGAAAAATATCCTGAGAAAGGACTTCTTTTAATTGTGGATGAGCTGCTTGATTATCTCAGAAGCAGAAAGGAGCAGGAGCTTATACTGGATCTGAATTTTTTGAGAGAGCTGGGAGAAATATCTTCCATAACAAAGTTCCGCTTTATAGGAGGTATTCAGGAAGCACTCTTTGAGAATCCTCGCTTCAGTTTTGCTGCAAACAGTCTGGGAAGGGTTAAGGACAGGTTTTTACAGATAAGGATTGTAAGGGAAGATATTGAATATGTTATTTCCGAAAGATTACTTAAAAAGACAGATGATCAGAAAAGAATAATAGAAGATCATCTGGGTAAATTTACTATATGTTATGAAAACCTTCATAAAGATATGAAACGTTTTGTATCCCTTTTTCCTGTCCATCCTTCTTTTGTGGAAACTTTTGAAAGAATATATATAGCAGAAAAAAGAGAAATATTAAAAACTCTTACAAAAGAGATGGAAGATCTTATGAATAAAACATTGCCTGATGATGAAACGGGGATTATTTCCTATGATTCTTACTGGAAGCATATACAGAATAACCCTTCTATCCGTTCAATTCCAGATATAAAAGAAGTTCTTGATAAAAGTAATGTTCTGGCCAAAAAAATAGAATTTTCAAAACCATTGTATAGACCTGTGGCAAAGAGGATAATTCAGGCTCTTTCAGTGCACAGGCTTACTACAGATGATATTTATTCTAAAATAGGAGTGACAGCAGATGAATTAAGAGAAGAGCTTTTTATATACCTGAAAACTCCTGAAGAAGGGTCGGAGTTCCTTACAGATACTATAAATGTGGTTTTAAATGATATACTTATTACAGTTAACAGACAGTTTATAAGTAAAAATCAGGAAAATGGACAGTATTATCTGGATCTGAAAAAAGATATTGATTTTGATGCTCTTATAGAACAGAAAGGCCAGTCTCTTGATGATGATAAACTTGACAGATACTATTACAATATTTTAAAAATACTTACTGAAAAAAGTGATACTACCTATGTGAGCGGTTTTAACATATGGGAACATGAACTTTTATGGACTGCAAAAAAGATGACAAGGAAAGGTTATCTGTTTTTCTGTTCTCCAAATAATCGTTCTACCACACAGCCTCCAAGAGATTTCTATATTTATTTTTTAGGGCCAAACAGTAATTATAAAATAAAGAATTGCGGGGAAGATGAGATATACTTTAATTTGAAAAATACCGATGATGACTTCAGAACTAACCTGAAATACTATGCTTCTTCTATGGAACTCTATAATGATAGTTCATCAGGTAACAAGAAGGTTTATCAGGAAAAATCAGATGGTTACCGCCGTAAACTTACAAAATGGCTCAACGAGCATGTCATGTCTTATTCTGTTACTTATAATAACGAAACCATCAATGTATTGGACTGGCTTAAAAGGGGGTATGGTAACACATCTTCTTTCCTTGAAATAGTTGATTCTGTATGTTCTATCTGTTTGAATGATTATTTTGATAAGAAATATTCTCACTATCCGGCTTTTGCCGAAAAGGTTACGTCTTCTACTATAGGCCAGACAGGGCAGGAAGCAATTAATCTTCTCTGCGGAGGGCTAAAAACAAAACAGGGACGTAATGTTCTTAATGCCTTTGGTTTTCTTGATAAAACAGAAAATATAGATATGAGTAATTCTATTTATGCGAAATATTTCATTGATCTCCTTGAGAAAAAAGGAAAAGGACAGGTAATAAACAGAAAGGAGATTATAGATGAAAAAGACAGCCGTATTGAAACAGACTTTCATTTCAAGCTGGAGCCTGAATGGATAGCTGTAATTCTCACTGCTATGGCTCATGGAGGTTATATAATACTTGCTACAGAGAAAGGAAAAGTAGATGCTCTGGAGCTTACGGGAAATAAGAAACAGAATATAGAGGATTTGAAGAATTTCAAATATTTCCAGAAGCCCAAAGAGTTACCTGTGGCAGAACTTAAGGCTTTCTTTAAATTACTTAACCTTCCAGAAGGGGCTATTACTATTGATATTAAAGATGGCATAAAAAAGATGGTGGAGAAGACCAATGAAGTCCTTAGAGAAACTACAGTAGCTATGAATAAGCTGAACAATGGTTATCACTGCTGGGGCGTGGATTTACTTGATGATGTTACAGTAAAGAAATATATGGAAAAATTGAAAGATTTCAAGGAATTCCTGGAAAAGGTTCTCAATTATGACACTCAGCCTAAATTGAAGAATTTTCCATTCAGTGAAAAAGATATAAATGATAGGAAAAAAACTATGGAAATACTTGAAAATCTCAGAGAACTGGAAAGTATTATGAATACAACCCTGGCTCTTTCATCATATCTTCAGATGGCAGCTGAAAAACTTCATGAAAAGAGTAAAGTGAAAAATCTTTTTGATGAAGAGAAGAAGAAATTCATTCAGGATATCTCTTCTGGTTCAAAAGTGGATATTCAGACAAAATGGCTTCCTGTAATGAAGAAACTTAAAGAGGATTATATAGACGAATATATGAAACTTCATAAACTCTACAGACTAGATTCAAACGGAGATCACAGGAAAAGTAAAATACTGAATGGTCCTCTATTTAAAGAATTACGTGAACTTTCCCAGATAGATATGCTTGATAGGAAGGTTTTTAAAGAAATTCAGGACAGATTGATAGATAATCTCAAGTCATGTTTTAATATTACAGTGGGAAATATGGAAAAAGACGTTATCTGTCCTCACTGTAAATTTAATCCAACCGGGCCAGAAGTAAGAACAGTCTGTTCACTTGAGCTTGATGAGTGTGAAAATAAGCTGGAAGAACTTTATGATAACTGGAGAGAAAATCTTCACAGTAATCTTACAGATCCTTTTGTAAAAAACAGTATTGATCTTCTTTCCAGAGAAGATAGAAAGATTATAGAGGATTTCATAAATACGAAGAAATTACCTCAGAAGGTGGATTCTAATTTTGTAAGGATCGTAAATGAAGTGTTAAAGGGACTTGAAAAGGTGATCTTTTCCTTTGATGAATTTAAATCCAACATTTCATGCCCTGTCCCCTGTACGTTAGATGATTTAAATAAAGAATTTGAGAAATTTGTACAGGA
>CALARM010000529.1 GCA_937888925.1 uncultured Synergistia bacterium
AAAGCTATCACATCTGAAACATTCGGGGAAGCGTGTTTTGAGCATTATATGCCTGGCCTGTTTGTACAGGTCCCCTTCCCATATTTCTTTGAAATTTTTCTTTTTAATTTTCCCCAGTACTCCCACATCTTTAGTCATACAGCAGATAAACACCCTCCCTCTGGGAGATATAAAAGAATGGAGCCACGGAGCAAAACAGGGAATTTTTTCATATATACCCATAGAATACAATCCTTTTGAAGAAAATTCAAGGGATGAAAAAGTTTTTCCGAAAGGAAAAGCCTGGTCAGGCCATTCCCAGAGGTTATATTTATTTCCTTTTTCATCAAGAGTCGGACCTATTTCAGTATTATATTCAAGGAGTTCGTCATAATTTAATTTAAAATCCATGCCAAGATGGTCATCTACAGGTATGAGGAGGAGATAATCTATTGCCAGAGAAGATGCCAGTTCAGGCAGTTTATGAAGGCTTTTATAGTTCAATTTGCTTACAACAACATTGAGCCTTATTTTAGTTCCCCTTTCGGCCAGTTCTTTTTCTTTTACAAGGTTTTTTATCCCTTCTATGGTTTTTCTCCAGTTTCCTGCACCTCTTATCATATCATGAATTGACTCATCAGGTGAATCCAGTGAAACCGATATGGTTTTAAATCGGCTGTGAAGGCATTTTTTTGCCATTTCCCTGTTCAGAAGGGTTCCGTTTGTTGTGATATTTACTTTTATATGTTTCCTGTGCCGTGCATATTCTGCAATGGTAAATAAACCATCCCATAGAAGAGGTTCTCCTCCTGAAAAATGTATCTTTTTGCACCCCATTTCCGCAAGTTCCTGTACAAGCCCTATGACTCTTTTATATCCCAGTTGCGTTCCTCTCATCTGCCTTGTGGAATTACACATGACACAGGAGAGATTACAGTTCCATGTAAGTTTTATTTTTACACTTAATGGTTTATAGGGACTCCCATGGTGCAGAGATGAAATAAATTCTTCTGTATTATTTTTTATACTGCTGATTTGATACATATCTGAAAAAATATTTTGCTAAATTATTCTGATTACCGCTCACTAAATAATTCATAAATTATTACGAATTTACCTGTTACGGTACTAAGTTTTAACATCGCTAAATATGATACCAGGTAATCTGTAAGTTTTTATCCTTCTGTCATGCGTTGTCCGTTACGATTATGACCGGTCTATGTTGGAACGTGCGAAAATTTTTTAAATTTTACTCCCGAATAGATGCCCTTTATCATTCCTGCTACCTGTCTGCCTGAATATTGATCTAACTTTGACAGTACTGCTTTCATTGACATATGGTTCTCGCCTTTACTTACCCTTGAAATTACTATATTAGGGGTAAGCTGATAATTTCTGTAGACTCCATCGTTAAAACGGGCCATATCATAACATTTATGATTTATATCCAGCCGGATTTTCAGAAGAAATTTTTTTCTGAAATATCTTTTTGTTCTGTGATCTACTTTTATTTTTTCTCTTTCTTTCGTATAGATGCGGACTTTCAGGATATTACCGTCAAGCATGGTGAATCTAAAATCTGCTGTTTTATATTTATATTTTATTCTCCTTACACTGGAAAATCTCGGTTCACTGGCCTTCTGGTCAGATTCTACCGGCCTGTTTCTTGGTGCAAATTCACAGGTCAGGGTCATAATTCCTTTATTCCTTAAATCATCTCTTACTGCTTCTATTATTCCCAGCATCATATCAAGTGATTCTTTTTTCTTGCCAAATCCTGCTTTATGTTTCGCTGCTGCCATAATAATCATAACTACAGCAAAGATAAAAACCATAAAATATACCCAGAACCTGTATGAGGCATCTTCTGACGGCGAAGATACAAATATTAATGGTATTAATGTAAAGAGTGAGATGAATAATATTGCTCCCAGGCATCCGAAGGCCCAGGGTTTTTTACCTTCTGTTACAAATATGTCCGTTGTATCTTTTAATTGCCAGTAAATTTCATCAACAGATCCTGTAATCTTAAAGTTTTCAGGTAATTTCATAAGATAGCCCCCCCTTTTAGATTATAGTCGGTTTTTCTTATAATTTATTTTTTTCTGACCGGTAAGGTGTAACGGGAGAATTATTTATTATAACATACAGATGTACACCTCGGATTAACTTTTTACCAGTTTATTATAAATTGTAATATTTTTCTCCACTTCTTTAGATGGTGAGAAATGTTCTATTACTCTTTCTCTTCCTTTTTTACCCATCTCTTCTCTTAATTCTTTACTGTCAATTAGTTTTATCATACTGGACGTTAATTTATCTATATTCCCCGGTTCTACTATTATACCGGTTTTTTCGTTTTTTACCAGTTCCGGTATGGCTCCTGCCGATGTTGTAATAACGGGGAGTTCACATGCCATGGCTTCAAGTATTGCGTTTGGCATGCCGTCTCTCAGGGAAGGCATAATAAATATATCAAGAAGATTGTAACACTTGATAATATATTCGGGCAGAACAGGAGGGAGTATATGTAAATAACGATTAAATAATTTATTTTCTTCTCTGAAGAATTTTATCATATCAGCCATTTCGTGTCTCATTCTGCCTATTAAAAAAAGATGGCTTTTTCTCTGTTCCAGAACCTGTGAGAAAGCTTTAAGAAGGCTATAAATTCCTTTTTTTGCCTTACCTTCTCCGATAAAACCTATAACAGGTTCACCTTCGTGAATGGATAAATCGGAAAAAATCGCTCTGTCACGTAGATTTTTCTTAAAGAGAGAAGTATTTACAGAATTATAAATAAGATCTATTTTTTTTTCAGGAATTATGATAGAGGCAAGAGCTTTCAGGTTTTCCGATACGCATGTCACAGAGGAGCAGTTTTTCAGAGTCCATTCTATAAGAGGAAAATCGCTTCCGCAGAACATGTCCTTTTCGAGATCATTACCTCTTATACTTACAACTGATTTTATTCCTTTGAATTTTGCCGCCGTAGTTCCTGTAAAACCGGCTCTTGAAGCATAATATGAATGGACAATATCAATCTTATGTTTATCTATAATCCTGCATAATTGCTCAAACCATGAGGCTTTCGTATCGGATGTGACCGGAAATTTTCCGAGATGATATAATGTAAGGTCCTCTTCAATATGTTCCTGTTCCTGTCCCGGTAACAGTTTGCCTGATAAAGTGGAAATAAAGACGGAAAATCCTTTTTCTTTTAACATTAGTGCCAGTCTTTTTACAGAAGTTGCCACTCCTCCTATGGACGGAGGATAGGAGTGGGAAAGAAGGACTATTTTCATTTCAAATAACCCTTTCTGTTAACTTGCATCAAACTGATCGTCTTTAAGACCGAGAGAGTCGTACAGACTGCCTGCATCGCCTGCCCATAAAGCATGATTTCTATCAAACAATGCCATTTCTTCATCTGTATAAATATCTTCTTCGTGAAATGGCGTTAAAGGTTTACCTGCAGTACATTCAACACACATAATACCTGCGCTGGTAGGCATGGCATGCTCATTACACATATCTCTATTGCATTTCAGACAGCGACATGTTGCTTTATTCGGACACTGACGTGTAAGAATTTTTCCCGGTATAAAGTTACATCTACCCTGTTCCTGCATAACATCACCTGAAATTTAGAGACTGCAAGATATTTTGTGTAAATTTACCATAAAACAAGACTTCAAGAGAGGTTTACACAAAATTTATCACACAGTCGAAATTTTTATAAATGCAAAATTCTATAAAAAATAGAAAATTCCTTTGTATATAACATTTCAAAAAAACTTTATATGAACATGTTTTACTGAAATTTTTTTAAACCAATAGTTTTGTTAACTCAAAGAGCCCTGATATAAATGGATTCATATAGTGAAAATATAAAGTTATTTAAATATGTAACGGATGGAAGATTTTATGATATAATTTTAATTATTTTAGAATTTTCTGAAGATTATAAGTAATGTGATAGATAGATTAACTCCGTCTATTTGCGGGAAAGGAGCAGAATATGAATATTGATAATGAAGATATAAAAAAACAGGCTGTTATTAAGGTAATAGGTGTAGGTGGAGGCGGGTGTAATGCAGTTGGCAGAATGATAGAAATGGGCGTACAGGGTGTTGAATTTATAGCCATAAATACTGATGCCCAGGCTCTGGATATGTGTAAAGCCGATCTTAAAATACAGATAGGGATTAAACTTACAAGAGGTCTCGGTGCAGGTGCCAGACCTGAAATAGGACAGAAGGCTGCCGAGGAAAACAGAGAGGATATTGCCAATGCCATATACGGTGCAGATATGGTTTTTATTACAGCAGGCATGGGGGGAGGTACGGGAACAGGGGGAGCTCCTGTTGTTGCTGAAATAGCCAGAAGCACCGGTGCTCTTACTGTAGGTGTTGTCACAAAACCTTTTGCCTTTGAACTCAGACATAAGATGAAGCTTGCCGAAGAAGGAATAGGAAGATTTGAGCAGCGAGTTGATACTCTTATTACCATTCCCAATGACAGACTCCTCCAGGTAGTAGAAAGAAAGACGACCTTTCGGGAGGCTTTGAGGGAAGCAGATGATATTTTAAGGCAGGCTGTGCAGGGTATTTCTGATTTGATAGTTATGCCGGGAGAAATAAATCTGGATTTTGCAGATGTTAAAACTATTATGAGCAATGCAGGCACTGCCTGGATGGGTATAGGTACGGGCCAGGGAGATAACAGATCTGTTGATGCAGCAAAAGCTGCTATTTCAAGTCCTCTTCTTGAAACAAACATAAATGGCGCCAGATCTGTGCTGTTTAATATAACAGGTGGAGAAGATCTGACTCTTACGGAGATTAATGCCGCCGCAGACCTTATAGCAGATGCGGCAGACCCTGAAGCAATCGTTATTTTCGGAACAGCCTGTGATGAAACTATGGGTGAAAAGGTTAAGGTTATCGTAGTGGCAACCGGTTTTACAAAGAATGTAGAAGGAAATATATTGCCAATAAAAGAGAAGATAATAAAGAAGATTCAGGAAGTTTCTCCATACAGAACATCTACAATAACTCTGCCTTCATTTATGGATAGTAACCAGCCCCAGGACAGGGACACAAATGTTTCCATACCGTCTTTCCTGCAAAAATTTAAGAAAAATTAATTCCCTGCAGGTTTTTATATTTTAACAAAAACAGGCTGTTATAGCCTGTTTTTTGTTGTTACGAATATTTTAAAAAAATTTTTCTCTCAAATTTTCCTGAGCGGTAAGGTTCACATGGGCGATTGTTTTTGTTATATTGTTATTTTTTGTTACGGATTATGTGTTTCGAATTTCGAAATGAAATATTAAATCTTGTAAATAGAAAAAATAATTACCTGGAAAATATTTTTTCAGGACTTATGCCATTTTGCAATCAAGTCATTATTACTTTTTCTTGATTCACCGATAGCATCTGCAGCGATCATAGCATTAAGAACTTTTTCCGGAGTAATAATTCCTGCTTCATGATGAATGGCTTCCATCGGATCGCAGGCTTTCACCGCAACTTTCATCAGTTTATTCCTGTCAATATTTTTTAGACCAATATCTGCCATAGTAGTGGGCAGGCCAATTTTCTCGCAGAAGCTGTAGACTTCTCTCATTTCCTGAGGAGATGCATCTGTAAGATGAAGACCTGCTAAAACACCGAAGGCTACTTTTTCTCCATGATAGAAAGAATGGGTTTCTTCCAGAGCAGTGAGGCCGTTATGAATGGAATGAGCTGCCGCCAGGCCGGAGCTTTCGAAACCGATTCCGCTCAGGAGTATATTTGCCTCTACAATATGATTCAGAGCCGGTGTGATAATATGTTTTTCGCAGGCGATTTTAGCATCCAGGCCGTACAACAGCAGTGTATCATAACATAGTCTGGCAAGATTGAGGCCTGTCATTGTGCTATATCCGCCGCATGCATTCTGTGATCTGGTCCGTTCGCACGATCTGGCTTCAAACCATGTGGCAAGTGCATCTCCCATACCGGCAATCAGAAATCGCGGAGGAGCACTGGCAATGACCGTCATATCAACCAGAACTATCTGGGGATTCATTTTTTGATAATAAACTGATTGAAAATGCCCTTCCTCGGAGTAAAGGACAGCGCAGCCACTGCATGGCGCATCAGTTGATGCAATGGTTGGAACAATAATTACAGGGATATTATGACGATCGGCAATAATTTTTGCTGTATCTATAGCCTTACCGCCGCCCATACCTGCGATAACATCTACATGTTTACCGGTAACAATACTGGAAATACGATTTAATTCATTTTCACAGCACTCCCTGTTAAAGGACTCGATATAGATTGAGTCTTCAGTTGAAGCATCGATGTATCGGGGAAGAATTTTATTTTTTGCCGTAGGGGATGCGATAATTAATCCTTTTTTACCCAGTAATTTAATCCATTCCGGTAATCTGGCAAGAATTCCTTCACCCTGGATATATTTGCCCGGAAAAACTGCTTTTAAGAACATATTATTATTTCGATGATTTATGTTATAGAAATCCGTATAACATTTGTAATCAACGAATTCCCCCCTTCATTATGTTTCTGTAATTTAGAAATTAAGTGAATCGTAAAGACAATCTTCCACTCACGCTTCACGATAAATGATTTTTATGAACCTGATTATAATATTATTCGGCATCTCCATATGATTTCCTTTTTACTGGCTCTGGCTGACTTTTTTGTAGCTTTGTAATATATTTCAGATACTTCAAATAGCATATTTCTGTCACATGAAATAGCAAAAGTCCTACAGGAAAATAAGTTATTCCCCTATATTTTTTACTTCTCCTTTATATTATAGTGTCATAGAAATGAATTTCTCCCTGATTTCAAAGGGTATTTCATATAAATTAAAGAGAAGGTGTTATTATGAGTTTTACAGGTTTCATAACAAATACGGATATTAAAGTGGAAGACAGTATTATTGTATGTCATGACGGCGAACATCAGGAAATACTCAGGTGTTATGACAGAGTTATGGAATTTGAAGATGAAGATATAAAGGCTGTTAACAGAAGAGGCTGTCGTCTTGCAGGACTTGGAAAATATGAAGAAGCCGGTAAATATTATGACAGAGTCATAAAAATAGATCCTTATCTGAAAGAAGGCTGGTATAACAAAGGGGCTACCCTTGCCAGTATGGGAAAATACGAAGAAGCACTTGAATGTTATAACAGAGTTCTCGAACTTGATCCTTATGATATTGACACTCTGAAAACAAAAGCTATTATTCTGGTTAATCTGAAAAAATATGATGAAGCTGTTACCTCTTTTTATCATGCTCTGAAGATTGACAGTAAGGATATAAACCTGTGGAACAATCTTGGCTCTGCTCTGGATGAACTGGGGAGATATGAAGAGGCAATAAACTCTTATAACAGGATTTTAGAGATAGACAATAACAATATAATGGCTCTTAATAACAAAGGAGTTGCACTGATTAATCTCTATAAATATGAAGAAGCAATCAAATGTTTTGACACTATTATTGATATTAACCCTTCCTTTAAAGAAGCATTTTTCAACAAAGGCACTGTTTTATATTATCAGGAACATTATGAGGCTTCTATTATATATTTCAATAAAGCTCTCTACTTTGACCGTAACGATGTGATAGTATTGAGCAATAAAGGCTCTGCACTGTCACATATCGGACAATACGAAGAAGCGCTTACATGTTTTGATATGATGCTCCGTACCGGCTACGAAAGCCCTGATCTGTGGTTTAACAGGGGTTGTGTGCTGGCCTCTATGAATGAATATGAAAAAGCCTTTGAATGTTTTGACACCTCCTTTTCTATGGACTCTTCCATATATAAAAGAGCCCTTGATTATTATGACGAAGAACTAAAAAAGAAGCCCTTCTCCTCGAATATATGGTACTGTAAAGGTTTAATATTATATTATCAGAGTAATTATGCTTCAGCCATTACATGTGCAGACAGGGTTATAGAATATGATTGTGGCGATAAAAGAGGAATATCTTTAAAAAAAATGGCCCTTCAGAAAATTTAACCTTATAAATTCTATGTGCCGGTAGAAACACTGTAAAGGTATATATAAAACTTATGACGAGAATACTTGTAGTTGATGATCACCCGATTGTACGCAGAGGTTTAAAACAGATACTGGAAGAGACAGAAGATATTACTGTAGCAGATGAAGCGGACAGAGGTCTGGAAGTATTAAAAAAGATTAAATGTCACAGATATGATCTTATTTTACTTGATTTATCTCTTCCTGATATGAACGGTCTTGAGGTTTTAAAAGAATTAAAGACTAAAAAAATAAATATACCTGTTCTCATATTAAGTATGTATTCAGAAGAACAATATGCCATAAAATCTTTTCAGGCAGGGGCATCAGGATATATTACAAAGGAAAGTCTTCCCGATAAATTAACAGATGCCATTCGCATTGTAAGAGAGGGGAAAAAATATATTACACCTTCCGCAGCGGAATTACTGGCTCTTAACCTGGAACAGGACAACAGTAAATTACCTCATGAAATTCTTTCAGGTCGGGAGTTTTTTATCATGTGTATGATAGGTTCGGGGAAATCTATAAAACATATTGCAGATGAACTGTCTCTGAGTCTCAAAACCATCAGCACCTATAAAACCAGAATGTTAAAGAAAATGAAAATGAAAAATAATTCCGATGTTATAAGGTATGTAATCCAACATAAACTTGTTTGATTTTGTTCTATAAATTCAGGAGGTATTTTTTAATGGTAATTTCCGAGAAATCTATTAAATCCTCTGAGATCTGTTTTATGACTGCCACGGAAATAATCAGTCATATCAGAAACAGAGACCTTTCGGCTCTGGAGGTTATGGAAGCACATCTTCTTCAGATTGAGCAATTAAATCCGAAAGTAAATGCCATTGTTACACTTGCCGGTGAAAAAGCTCTAAAGCAGGCAGTAGATGTTGACAGAGGTAAAGTGACAGGGCCTCTTCAGGGTATCCCTGTAGCACATAAAGATCTGCTTGAAACAGCAGATATCAAAACAACCTATGGTTCTCTTGCATATAAAGACAATATTCCTGACTTCGACTGTATACCGGTAGAAAGAATAAAAAAAGCAGGAGCAATTACTATAGGGAAGACAAATACCTCTGAATTCGGAGCGGGGAGCCAGACCTTTAACAGTGTTTTCGGTAAAACCTTTAATCCCTATGATATGACAAAAACCTGCGGCGGAAGTAGCGGCGGATCTGCTGTGGCACTGGCATGCGGTATGGTGCCTCTTGCAACAGGCACTGATGCTGCAGGTTCTCTCAGAAATCCTGCCA
>CALARM010000530.1 GCA_937888925.1 uncultured Synergistia bacterium
CCATTTGATACATAGGCAAAATTACCCTGAACAGAAAGTTTATCAGTAATATCATAGGTAGCACCTGTAGAAAGGTAATTAAAATGAACATCATATCTTGTAAAAGGTATGCCTGTACTGGTAGTATGAACTGTATCAAACTCACGCTTAAAATTATATCTTTCATAATCGGCCCATACATGGAGATTTTTACCAAAAGAATAATGGCCGGCAATTTCAAATATATAAGTATCACCTTTGGCAGAATCATTATCAGTAAAAACAAGATCCTGGTTTCCATAAATATTTGCACCTACTACTCCCGGTACAAAAGCTGACGAATTATACTGGTTAAAGTAAAGAGGATTTAACATATCATATTTCTGGAAAGAATTCTCATCATTTGTTATCTGAGTTGGAACTACCTGTTTTAAATAGGTAAAATCTCCATAAATATGCCCCTGTTTTTCCTCACCTACAACCCAATCTGCACCGATATCAATACCTGTCCTGTTTGGTAATAATTCTCCTGATCGTGTAGGATTTGCAAGAAGTCCGTATTTCCAGGAAGAACAGCATTTCTGAGCATGGAGACCATCTCCGTAACCTTTTTCCCATGTTCTGTGGAAACTGAAAGGATCGTAATTGGCATCAATTCTTAAGAATTTACCGTAAACCTTAACATTGCCTCCAAAATCAGCTTCTGCACCGGCACTGAAGAAACTTCCGGCATGACTGCTATTACTATTATCAAGAAGATTATAGTCAAATCTGGTCTGATTAAATTCTCCGAGAACCTTTATTTTTATATCATCACCGAATATATAATAACCATTGATACCGAAATAATTGGTATCTTTCGGAGCAATTCCTACTCCAAACACATCAGGATGTGATGCATAGTCTTCATAAACTCTGAGATAAGCACCTTCAATGTGAGCCCTGTCATCACAGAAAGTACGGCCGGCCCAAAAACCCTGCATATGATTGTCATACATACCTCTATCTACCTGGCCATAACTCAGAAAATGAGAAGAACCTGCTCCGTCATTATAAGGAACTGCAAGAGGATACCATGTAGGATTACTCAGAGGATGTCTGTGATCGGCATTACCATATAGGTAAAGACTTCCGGTATTACTGTTATCAGGATTTAAAAATCCCTGGACAGAGTTTATATTATTAGCTGTAAAAGCTTCAAAATCTACTGTTTTATAAAGATTTCCGGCAAAATTAAGACCATTCAGAGGAAGCCTTACTGTGCCACCATAAGCATAAAGTGCTCTTGGTCCGACAAATAAACTGGAAGAAACCTTACTTACAGTATAATCACCGTATTTACCTGTAACATCCCAGTCACCGTCTGTATCAAACCAGAGGCTTGATAGATTTGCCTGAAAATGAAGATCATAGGTAGGCTGCCTGCCTGTACTGTTATAAGGAGGAACAAGGCCCCACATATCAGATATGCCTTTTTCACCGAAGGTACTGTAAGCCTCAAGATTACCGCCTGCTTTAACTTTCTCGGCAACTTTTGCAGCTACATTCAGGTTTAATTCTGACATAACAGCAACACCCTGATAGAGTCTGAAGCCACCTAAAAATTCATCTGAACCGTACTGCAGACCGGGCCCCGACGGCCCGCCGGGAGGATTTGATATGGCGCTGAAAGATGAACTTCCGCTGGCAGGAGTACCGGGGCCGGTAGTATTATTAGCCCCCGGTGAAAGCCCGATAGCAACAGCTGTTGTATTAAAATTACCACTCAGCTTAATTCTTTCAAGCTCCTGTACACGGGCAGTAAGTTTTCCTACAGAATCTTCTATATTAACTACCCTTACTCCAAGAGCGTCAAGCTCATCATGAAATTCTTTAAGAAGCTTATTTATTGTTTCCATATCTTCTTTTGTTGCATAAATAGAAAGGTCAGGAATTTCAGGTATTGAAGCCTGAACCTGTTCCAGTTTTGCAATAACTCTTGCTACAACCATAGCCATTTCATATCTTGTCATAGGTCTGTCACCTTTAAACAGCCCATCAGGATAACCTTCTACAAGGCCTTTTTCTTCCAGCATCTGTACTGCATCATAGGCCCAGTGATCCTGTGGAACATCAGAAAACGGGTCTGCCATTGCCGGTATAATAGCAGTCAATGCAAAAAAAGATATTACCATCAGAATGAATGCAAATCTGTGCATAAAAGTTTACTCCTTTTTGTTTGTTTTATTATGATATTAATAAACAAAATACAACAGAAAAATATTTTAAAGTTATATATTATTACTCAATTTAACAGATATATGTTCAATCTAAAAATAATCTGAATATTCTTTATCAGACCTCATGGTTAAAAGTTGCATCTTCACTGGTAGTAACTGGCAGATATTTTTTGTCCTGTTGTTTTTTGTACATAATATCAATATCACATAATATTAGCAGTGTAATTTCTACTTATATATATAAAAACCTTCTAATATTTTTAAAATTAGTATTTTTTTTTAAACAGCTATTATCTTATAAATTAATTTTCAAATTATGTAACATGACAGGGAAGTTATTTTATATTTGCTTAAATACCGACTTATGTTATAATACCTTTACAGGAAAAATAAGAAATAAAAATTTATTTTATATATTCTTATAAAAAGTTATGGTGTCAGAATGTGTTAGGAAAAGAAGATAATATTCTCTTAAATCGTTATAAAATATTAAAATTAATAAAAAGAGGCGGCATGGGAGTAATATATTTAGCAGAAGATCTGCATCTGGAAAGAACATGTGCCGTCAAAGAATTGATAATAGATTTCAGTCATACTTCACAGGAAGATATTAACAGAGCAATAGAAAATTTTAAGAGGGAAGCCAGAATACTGGCAAATTTACATCACACAAATCTGCCAAAGGTTTATGATTATTTTGTATCTGGTATTAACTATTTTCTTGTTATGGATTATATTGAAGGTAATGATCTTCTATCTTTACTTAATCAGAGAACCTGCGGATTTTCAGAAGAAGAAGTAATGAAATGGCTATTTGAGCTCTGTGATGTTCTTGATTATCTCCATACTCAGGATCCGCCAATAATATACAGAGATGTAAAACCATCAAATATAATGTTACGAGAAAAAGACAAAAAAATCATTCTTATAGATTTCGGTATAGCTATAATCTCAAGCGGAACTCTTCCATTCAAAAAAAGAGAAAGCCTTGGCACACTGGGTTATGTATCGCCTGAACAATGTGATGGGAAGACCGGGCCGACAGGTGATATATATTCCCTTGGTGCAACAGCCTATCATCTCCTGACTGGTTCTCTTCCTCCAGTCTTTATAGAAACTTCTATAAAAGAAAAAAGAAAAGATATATCTGATGAACTTGAACAAATAATCTCTAAATGTCTTAAGAAAAATGTAATAGAAAGATATCAAAATATAAAAGAGTTATATTATGAATTAGAAAAAATAAATAAAAGAAATATTAATATCCCCCATAAGGAATCGATAAAGGAAAGTGATTATAAAATTATTTCCAGAGAAGATATTTATGACTTAACAGAAAAAAATCTTTATAATATACTTTATAACTATATTTCACAGGACACTTCGGGAAAATTAACAATCAAAGATGAACATGAAGAAGGTGAAATATATCTTAATAAAGGTAATATAGTAGATGCAAAACTCGGAAATCTATCAGGTGAAGAGGCATTAAACAGTTTCTTTACCTGGACAGAAGGACAGGTATGTTACTCAATGGAAATAATTGACAATATGGAGATAAATAAATCAACTTCCTCCATTCTTCGTGAAGGTCTTAGAATAAATAATGAACTTCAATCAATGAGAAAAGAATTACCTTTACTGGCTTTAAATCAGACACTTATGGTTAATAAATCTCTATCAACTGATAGAGAGCATAGTTTTTCCCCTCTGGAAATAGCTATAATTGCATATATAAAGAATAAATTATCCATAAGAGAGGTTGCACAGAAACTAAACAGAAACTATTTTAAAATTTTCAAAATAATCTATGAACTATACAAAGAAAATATTTTTGTCGATCCATGTATTTTTAAAAGAAATATAAAAATTTTAATTGTAGATGACGAAGAAGAAATAAGAAATATGATTATATCCTGTCTGGAAAGCAATTATAATTTTCAGATGGAAAGTGCTGGAGATGGAGTTGAATGCTGTCTTAAATTAAATATTTTCAAACCTGATATTATACTATTAGATATATGTATGCCTGATATAGATGGATATGAAATATGCAAAGTAATAGATAAGATGACAAAAATTTCAAAGCCGGAGGTTATTATAATAACGGCAATTAAAATCGATTTAATTGAGAAACTTAGAGATAAAGATTATATAGATATTTTATACAAGCCATTTGCAATAAAAGAATTAGAAAAAAAAATAGATATTATTATAAGAAAAATAAACCTTCAGAAAAGCATATCTGAATTACCATAAAATTTTCTTTATTTATTTTATTTACGTCTGAAAAATGAAAAAATACCACCTTTTTTTTCAGTGTCCTGCAATACCTGAGTAGGATATGTAACATTATAATTTCTCTTTATTTTTTCTATCAGTTCCAGAACATCTTCTATGTCTTTTTTCTTACACCCACTCTCTTTCATAAAATTTTCTACAAGCAGATCCAGTTTATTGACAGGAAACGAAGACATATTATGCTCCAAATGTTCCACACAGGACTCAAGGATTAATCCGGCAGAAGGACCTATATGTGATTTCAAGCGTTTTTCTACACTGTCAAAGAATTCTTTCCCAACAAATGGCTGAGTTCCAGAAGGAGATTGTGTTGTTACATCTTTACTAATTGCGTCCCTCAGATTCTTCTCACTTATGCCGGCAGATTTGACAATCTCAAATATAAGACCATCTAAATTACTTTCAGGGAAAGAATTTTTTGTACATCCCAGTGAGTCAAGACATGTATCTATTATTACTTTTGCTGAAGGGCCTACAGATGTTTTCACATAATTCTCCAGTTTATTAATAACTTCTACATCTAAAAGAGGTTCACTCTTTATTGGTTTGATTTCTTTTTCTATTACCTGCTCGACTTTTTCTATTACATCAAAAGATAAGAATTTATATAGAATCTTAAATATATCAAATCTATTTTTTCCGGTCATTTCCTCTATTTTTCTTATGCTTTTTGTCCCGTCTAAAAAGCTTATTATAGATAAATCTTCAGTATTCATATTAATCCTTCCTGATGTGCTTCTCCCGGTAAGTTTAAAAACATCATCAGGACTTTTAATTAACTCCTGAATTACAGAGATTTCCTTCCTTCTGACAAGACAATCTGTAAGAAGTTGCTTTGTATTAGCATCAATTGTCATTTTTTCTGCCTTCACATTATGTCGAAATTCAAAATCCCCTTCATTCCATGTTAACAGATTATATAGAGCATCCAAACCTTCTTTGAAGTGAAAAACAGCATGAACTATTTTGCCGTTTTCTATATATATTTCTGCTTCCTCGCCTTTATTAGAAAAGACAAGTTTGCCCAATTGCTCTTTTTTAGTACATAATAATACAAACAAATCAATTAGTTTTAGATCTTTTAAATTACCTGATATACTTTTTTTTTCAGACATATTTTTAGCGCCTCCTTCTATTCTTTGAATTCAAGTATTTAAATTTTTCAGAGAAACAGTCGGGAAGGATAATTTTCACCCTGTCTTATAAGCATCCAGACTTACCCCTCTACAGTATCAAGCCTATCCCTGCATGCCCTGCTACCTTACTTACCGGCATGCAGGGAAAAATATTCTATACTTATAATTTATATTCCTTTACCAGCGTTTTAAGTCTTTCTGACATCCTGGACATAGATTCTGCTCCTGCTTTAACTTTTTCTGCAGTAGTACCTCCTCCCATAGTCTGAGACACACCGGTCAATTCACCGGAAGAAGTAGAAAGGGACTCTATTAACTTATTCATTACAGATATGGTATTTCTCACAGAAATAATCATTTTATTACAGCTATCTCTAAGAATTCCTAACTCTGATATAGATGTGTTTAACTCCACAGATTCTCTTAAATCACCGGCAGCAACTTTTTTAAATATATTTACCATCTTTTCAAAAGGTGTTGCTATGTAACTGGCAAAAATATAGGCTACTATGGAACCAAGTATTATGAATATAATTGCCAGTAATATAGTCATAAGTCTGAGGCGGTACAAACCATCCAGGAACTCATCGTAATAAGTACTTGGCCCTATGACCCATCTCAATTCAGGGAAAAATGTAAGGCTGGCAATCTTTAATCTCAGGTTACTTTCTCCTTTATTTACCCACCAGTAAGTTTTTATAACCACTTTTCCATCTTCCAACTTCTCTCCTGACCCTATCAGATCATGGATCATAAAATTCCCTCTGGCATCCTTTTGATCCCATATTTGTTCTCCATCTCTCTGTCTGTCTTTAGAGAGAATATACTTTCCTCTATTGCCGGTATTTGGATCATCCTGTGCAGCATCCAGAATATAAATATACCCGGTTTTCCCGATCTTAATTTTAGCAAGATTATTAAATAACTGGTCATGAAAAGGTTTTTCCTTTATACCTACATAAAGGGCTCCAATTATATTACCTGTATCATCCTTTATAGGTTCATAAGCTGCCATATACCATTCTGTAACGACAAATGCTCTGCCTCTATAGATTTCTCCACTCATAACTGCTTTATATACAGGAGAGTCTGATGGTATATAAGTCCCGACAGACCTTGTTCCATCTTTGGTTTTCACATTGGTAGATACTCTTAGCAGTCCCTCCGGTATCATCTGGAATATTGTGCATGTACACCCAATTGTACTCTGCACCTTATCTACTATGTTATAATTATATGGTATTTTTTCCCCGTTAATCTTCATAGGGTAAATATTGACAGTGCTCTCTTTTTTCGTAACCTGATTTATTGCATTAAAAGTTACCTTTTCTCTTTTATCCAGAACCGGTTTTCCCTCAGCATAAAACATATTTCTTGCAACTTCAAGATCAGTGTTCACGCTGGTCTGCATAGAGAAATACATATTCTTTACACTTTCACAGACAAGAAGAGACTGATTGGTCATATTTTCCTCTACCTGTCTGTTAATCTCTGTTTTGACAGAAGAATATCCAATAAAACTTATAATTAAGACAGGAATGGTAACAAGTAAAATACAGGTAATCAAAAGATATAATTTAATACTCATAATAATTTTTTTCAGCTCAAAATTTTATGAGCCATACCTCCTTCCTTAATTTACAAAAAAGTAATAACATTATAAAATGAGCCATATCCCTCCTTTCATTCAGTAATCATATAAATGGAATATATTCAGTATGTCCGGCAAGAGAATTTTCAACCGGTAAATCTTCATTATTATTCAAACTATACTTTTGCAGAATTTTGAAAAACCGTTGTCCTGTAAAGGCATCCCCTGCATATGCCCTGCAAGGTAGAATAAGGCTTTGTTAAAAAAGTGCAAAAGTATAGATTCAAACATATATTCTATAAATATTTAGCATTGTGAAGTTATTTTCCTGCATAAGATATAATTTTTTCCAGGAAAAATTTTTTTTTATTACCAGGGAAATTTATAAGCCTTTATCATTTAGCTAAAGATTATAAACCCGATTATGTAGATAATCTTAAAAAAATAGTATTTAATCACATTTATTATGTAAGTCCTATAAAAACTGGCTGCTAAACAGTTACCATAATTTTATAATTATTTTTACAGCCAATATTTCAAAGGACTTCAGGATTGACACTTCAGGTTAACTGGCTTATTACGAGTCATAATTAATAATGGACATAAACAGTCTTCCATGTAGTGTAAAAAGTAATTGCTTCTTTTCCCTGTTCCCTGGGGCCGAAGCTTGATTTCTTCATGCCTCCGAAAGGCACCTGAACCTCGGCACCTGCAGTGGAATGGTTTATATGAATTATACCTGCTTCTATCTTATCTACATATTCCATAGTGCGGGTAAGATTATTTGTTACTATAGAAGCAGCAAGTCCGTATTCCACATCATTTGCGACAGAAATAGCTTCTTCGAAATTTTCAACAGGTATAATAGAAAGGACAGGACCGAAGATTTCTTCCCTTGCTATTGACATGTTACCTGTAACATCTGTAAAAACAGTCGGTTCAATAAAATATCCTCTGTCATAAGCTTCACCTGTAAGTCTATTGCCTCCAGTGAGCAATCTGGCACCTTCTGCTTTACCCTTTTCTATATAATTCAATATATTTTTCAGCTGATTTTCGTCTGCCACAGGGCCTATATGAACTCCTTCGTCAAGACCGTTTCCTGCTTTAAAATTCTTAACATATTCCAGAACATGTTCCGTAAATTTATCCAGTAATGATTTTACCACTATGGCTCTGCTTGTAGCGGTACACTTCTGCCCTGCAGTCCACATACACCCTTCAACGGCAAAATAGGCACTTCTGTCAGGATCTGCGTCTTCAAGAACTATAATCGGGTTTTTCCCTCCCATTTCAAACTGAGTTCTTACAAACCTTCCCGATGTAGCGCCGTAAAGTTTCATTCCTGTCTCAGTAGAACCTGTAAATGAAATAGCTTTTATATCTTCATTTCTGCCTATTTCTTCTCCCAGTTCTCTCCCCGAACCTGTGACAACATTAAGAACTCCCGGCGGGAGTCCTGCTTCTTCCATAATTTCTGCCAGTTTTATACAGGTCAGAGGTGTAAGGCTTGAAGGTTTTAATATTACACTGTTACCCGATACAAGGGCAGGGCCCAGCTTCCAGCATGGAATGGAAAGAGGGAAATTCCATGGCGTAATAAGAGCGACTACTCCCAGAGGTACTCTTACAGTATAAAGAAAGGTTCTACTTCTGTCAGACGGGAAGGTTTCACCACAGAGACGCTTTGCCTCTCCTCCGTACCATTCCATAAGCTGTGCGCTTCTTGTAACTTCCGATCTGGTTTCAATAAGGCTTTTACCCATTTCCCTCGTCATAATTTTTGCAAGTTCGTCAATTCTTTCCTCAAGTAATCCTGCTGTTTTCATAAGTATCTGACCTCTGCTGTAAGGAGGAAGATTTTTCCAGCCAGTAAAAGATTCTTTAGCAATCTCTACGGCTTTCCTCAGATCTTCTGCAGAAGAATACTGAAATTCACCTACCGCTTCATCGGTATTTGCAGGATTTATCGTTTTAAAGGTTTTCTCTGTTTCAGATTTAACCCATTTACCGCCAATAAAATTTTTATATACATCTGTCAAATCAATCACCTCTTTGTATTATGTCGTGACGCGTGACGC
>CALARM010000531.1 GCA_937888925.1 uncultured Synergistia bacterium
AATAATGTCTGATAAGGTTAGCATATAGTTTCATAAAAAATGCCTCTTTCATCTGTAAAGAGGTATTTTCTTTTTTATCTATTTGGGTGAGTAGTGAAAAATGAAAAATGAATAAAGTTTAAGGTTTATAGTTGAAAGTCTGTTTTTAAACTCTCAACGCTCAACTTTTGTCACGCATCACGCATTACGCATCACGCATTACGAAACCACCCGTCACGCGTTACGCGTCACGACTATAACCAGTGGAATATTTACCGTTATAAGCACTTACTATTTACTGCTCTGAAATTCATCTATGACCCACCGTACTGCTTCATCATAGACTGTTTCAGGTGCCATTGTATGGCCTCCTGAAAATTCTATCCATTTTATTTTCCATCCCAGATTCTGCAAAAAATCTCTGTCACGCTGCATTTCATCATAACGAAAATCCTCCGGGCTTGCCAGGAGAACAGCTATTTTTCCCCTGGGATATGCCGGTTCTTTAAGATATTCTTCATTTATCATACCTGTATTGATTATAATGGCACATATCATATCGGGATATAAAAAAGAAAAAGCATGAGAAGCCATTCCGCCTCCTGAAATACCTGAAGCCATGATTTTTTTGATGTCTATCGGATAGGCAGGCAATATATCTTTTTTTATTATAGTGGCTATGTCATTTATTGAAGAATCCAGATCCATTCCGTTACGTCCTATTTTGGAGGCATAAATAATCCATTTGTATTTTTCGGCCGTATTTTTCCAGAAGTCTATCATGGCTGAAGCATCTGCCGACGGAGATAGGCCGATAAGAAGAGGATATTTCTCTGTTTCAGAAAGGCCTGAAGGGATATAAAGGATATAATCGGCTGTATCTATAATACTGGCTGCTGTCTGTGTAGGTGTTGCAGCAACCTGTGTCGTCTGTGACAGGGAAGATGAAGAACATCCTGTAAATAACATAAAGATTCCTGCTATATATAATACAAAATATTTTAACATATTTTATGGCCTTCTATTTTTGCTGGATTTTATCCTGAAAATATTATACCATATTAAGTGAGTGGTGAGTATATAGTTAGTTTCATAACTATCCATAAATAATGACCTCGTAATGGGTAATGCGTGATGAGCAGGGATTAAACCCTTTACATGTCACGATAAATTAAATTCTAATAAGTTATGAAATACACTATAATCCTGTAAATCCCTGTTTAATCCTGTAAATCCCTGTTTAATCCTGTAAATCCCTGTTTAGAAGGGTAATTTAAGCTCTTTTGCGGAAACCTTTTCCCTGAACTTCAAGAACATATCGTAAAAAACAGGTAATATAAAGAGAACAAAAACAGTGGATGTGAAAAGTCCTCCTATGATAACTATAGCCATAGGTTTCTGCATTTCCGTTCCCTGAAGTTTTGTCACAACAAGAGGAATAAGTCCCAGAATAGCGCAGAGAGCTGTCATAAGTTTCGGCCTGACCCTGTCAACACTTGCTTTTATGATTGCTTCTCTGCCAGTAATTCCATGTTCTTTCATCTCTTTTATATTTGTAAAAAGTACAAGACTGTTCTGAACGGCTATACCCATAAGAGCAATGAAACCTATGGATGAAGGCACATTTAACGAAGTTCCCGTAATAAACATGGCTATAATGCCGCCTGCAAGCGCTGCAGGAAGGGTTATCATAATAAGAAGAGTTACGGATATGGAGCCCAGGGTAATATATATAAGGATGAATACTAAAAATATGGCGAAAATTACTGCGAGTGAAAGAGAACGGAATGCTTTTTCCTGATTTTCATATTCTCCTCCGTATACTACATAATATCCTTCGGGAAGGGTTATTTCTTTATTTATTTTTTCTTTTATGGCTTTTACGACACCTCCCACATTGCCTCCCTCTACATTGCAGTTAATGGCAATTCTTCTTGTAAGAGCTTCATGTTTTATCGTATTTGGCACATGTGTTTCATATATACTTGCTATCTGTCCTAAAGGAACCCTTGCGCCGACAGGTGTATCTATGAGAAGATCCTGTAGTTTTTCAGGATCGGAACGATACTCATCTATGAGTCTTATATAGATACCGTAATTTTTCTTTCCGCTCCATATCTGAGAAACTTCTTCTCCTCCAAGGGCAAGTCTTATATATTCCGAAAGAGAAGCGGCAGTTATACCGTATCTTGCAGCTTCTTCACGGTTTATATCTATTTTTAACTGCGGTATTTCCGTAGCCTGTTCCATGTTAAGATCCGTAATTCCGGCGATTCCTTCCATTACTTCTCTTATTTCTTTTCCTTTTTTTATAAGTAGAGACAGATCATCACCAAAGACTTTCACACTTACCGTAGAAGGAGTTCCTGCAATGCTTTCTTCTATTCTCATCGTAAAAGGCTGCATGATGGCAACTGCTATACCCGGTATTTCATTGACCCTGTGCCTCAGTTCATCCACTATTTTTTCTCTGCTTCTCTGCCTTTTTGAAGGAGGTAAGAGGTTAGCATGTATTTCAGTTGTATTTATTCCTATGGGACACTCGGATTCTTCCGCTCTGCCTACAGTGCTTATAACATCCGTTACTTCAGGAATATCATGGAGTATTTTTTCTACAAGGCCTGACAGCTTTATTGCTTTCTGAAGTGATATATCGGAAGGCATGTTAATTGATAAAAATATGGCGCCTTCATCCACTTCAGGTATGAATTCTGTGGGAAGAAAAACAGATGATGAAATAATGGCTATGACTGTTATTAATGCAATTCCGATAAAAATTTTCTCTCCTGCCAGGACTTTTCGGAGAATAGAAGTATAAAATGTTTTTAGTTTTACTGTGATTCTGGATTCTTTTTCTTCTCCTCTCTTTTTTAAAAGATAGGAACAGAGTACGGGAGTGAGTGTGAGAGAAAGTAAGAAAGCTGCAGCCATAGAAGAACATACTGCAAAAGCAAGAGGTTTAAACATTTTCCCTTCAAGACCTCCCAGGATAAAAAGAGGAAAAAATACGGAAATTATTATAAATGTAGCTGCAGTAGTAGGTTTTCTCATTTCTTTAACACTGTTATAAATAACATGTAACAGCGGCACCTGTCTGTTTTTCTCCTCTGAAAGACGGCGTGCCGCATTTTCAACATCTATTATCGATGCATCTACAAGAAGTGTTATGCCTATGGCAAGACCTCCTAAAGACATGGTATTAATAGAAAGTTTTGCAAGATACATTAAAAGAAAAGTTATTATAACGGATACCGGTATAACAAGAGCTACAATAAAGGAACTTCTTATTTCTCCCAGGAATATGATAAGAACGAGTATTACAAAAAAAGATCCTTCAAGTATTGCTTTCTGCACGTTATGAAGGGCACTTTCTATAAGTTCTGTCTGGTCATAGTATGGGATTATTCTGTAGCCGGAAGGCAGAGTGGAATTTATTTCCTGAATGTGTTTTTTTAATTCTGCAATTGTAGTAACAGTATCGGAGCCGAACTGTTTTACAACAGTACTTGAAACAGTTTCTTCTCCGTTTCTTCTTACAATACCTCTTCTTATGGCCTGGCTGTCTTCAACGGAACCGACATCGCGAAGAAGAATTGGTATTGATTTTTTTCTTACTCCCACCACTGACAGTGCCAGATCCTGTATTGATTGTATTCTGTTATTCTGGCCGTTTATAATCATTTCAGTCGGCCCCATAGATATAAAACTGCCAGAAGCCCCTTCGTTTGATGCTATTACTGCCCTTTCAATATCGGAAAGGGTGAGATTCAATGACTGTAATCTGTAAGGGTCTACAAGAACCTGATACTGTCGAAAATATCCGCCCATATTTATCACTTTTGAAATATTCGGTGATGTCATGATCTGATATTCCAGTTGAAATTCCGCAAGCTCACGAAGTTCTGTCAGTTCCTCCGGTGTTTCATGAGGGCCCTCAAGGGTATACTGAAAAATCTCCGACAGCCTTGTTGTTATACTGCCTATGACGGGATTTTCCGTGCCGGCAGGAAAAGAAGGCATGACCTGTGAAAATTTCTCTGTTACGAACTGTCTTGCCAGATAATAATCCGTATCGGAGGAAAAGCTTACCGTTACTGCTGAAAGGCCCGGTATTGTAGTGGACCTTATGCCTGTTACTCCCGGAAGTCCGTTCATAGCAGTCTCTACAGGTCTTGTAATGAGAAGTTCTACTTCCTCCTGTGCCATGGATTTGTTTTCTATAAGTATATTAAAAATAGGAAGGGTAAGATCGGGGAATATGTCATTCGAAAGTTTTGTATAGGACATAATGCCTGTCAGTATGGCCATAATAACTATAAAAATCACAAGAACCCTTTTTCGAAGAGAAAAATGAATTACCTCTGTGATAAGGGAATCCGGCTTTTCCAGGTCACTGTTATTCAATAATTACACCTTCCTTACTTCTCTCGTGACGCGTAACGCGTAACGCGTGACGGGAGGAAAACCTTTATTACATGCTTATGCTCGGGTTAGTAAATCGTGATGCGTGATTTCACCACTCAGGATTGTAAGAAAAATAACTCTGGCAAATTATTAGAACGATTAGTATCCTCGCGTTACGCGTAACGATATAAACTGTAAATATGATGTACTTTTTCCTGACAACTCCTTACTGGTCACTGGTCACTGTTTAATGCTGGCACCCTCCTTTAAGAGCTTCGCTGCTTGCTGCGGATCGTAATTCAAAAGCACCTTCTATGACAACCTCTTCTCCCGGAGAGAGACCTTTTTTTATAACATATTCCTTGTTTCTCATAAGTTCTGCTTCAACTTCCCGTCTTTCATAGGTATTTTCTTTATCTTTCACTGCAATAAAAATAATTTTTTCCCCTTCATCATCCAGAACTGATGACGAAGGCAGTATCAGCCCCGGTGTTTCACCTGTTTTTATCTTTGAGTTGACTGTCATACCGGGTTTGAGCAGGTTCTTTCTGTTGTCGAAGGAGAATCTTATGTCAAATGTTCTTGTTTCCTGATGGAACGTATTGCTTATATAGAAAATTTTTCCTGTAAATATCTCTCCCTGATAGGCAGAAGTTGTTATCTCAACAGTCTGTCCTGTTTTTACTTTTGTGAAATCCTTTTCATAGATTTCGCTGTCTATCCAGAGGCTTGAACTATCGAGTACTTTAAAAATAATGGTGTTTGTATATATAAATTCACCTGTATTTATATTTCTTTCCAGTATATATCCATTTATGGGAGAGAATACAGGAAGTTCTCCTCCTGTGTAATTACCGGCATTCTCCGGTGTTATACCGAAGGTCGCCAGTACTGCTACCGCTCTCTCATATTCAATCTGTGCTTCTTTATAGGAGGATTCCGCCTGCTGCAATTCATGAGCACTGTTCAGATCGTGACTGTATATGGTTTCTTCTCTTTTCATCTGATGCTCTGTTATATTAAGGTCTGTTTTTGCTTTTTGAAATTCTGAAAGTGCCTGTTTATATTCTTTTTCTGCTTCTGTATATTTCGCATTTACTGCCTGCAATTCTGCATTGTCTCTTACACCTCTGTCATAAACGGACTCTTCTCTTTCCATTATGCCTTTTGCTATATCCATTGCGGTTTTTGTCTGAGTAACAGATGCGGAAGCATTTTCATATTCCGTCTGAACAGAGAGAAATTCTTTTTTTGATATTATTCCTGCTTTATATAATTTTTCACCTCTCTTCAGCTCTTCCTCTGATTTTACCAGGTTACTTTTTGCCCGTATATATTCACTTTCTGCCTCTGCAAAATTCATCTTTGCCTCATCAAGTGGCTTTTTACCGAATTCCCCTGTTTCTTCTATGGCTGTTATCTTTTTAAGTTCTGCCGAAGCAGATTTAAAATTTGCCTCTGCAGATTTTACATTTTCTTTCGCAGTAATAAATTTCGTTTTCCTGTCTGCCAGTTCTTCTTTTTTTGTTTCATAGGGAGGATCTGAAAAGGCTCCTGTCTTTGCCAGTTCTTTTTTTATTCTCAAATTTTCTGCTGCTATCTTTACCTTCTGAACTCCTCCCTGTAAATCTGCAATTGCTCTGGCCAGATCGGAACTGGATATAATAGAAAGAAGATCACCTTTATGCACATAATCTCCTAAATTTACCCTGATAAGTTTTACTTTTCCTCCCGTAACAGGAGTTATATTGACCAGAAGATTCGAATTTGCTATTACTTCTCCTATTGTTTCCATATAAGAAGGGACGCTGGAAGATTCAATTTTTTTTATTTTTAAATCTATAGACTCTTTAATTTCTTTTTCAAGTGTAACGAATTTACTGGCTTCTCCATGAACATGGCCTTCCTCTTTATGAGTTTCTTCTGTATGAGCATCTTTCTCCTGCGTTTCTTCTGTATGAGTATCTTTCCCCTCTGTTTTCTCTGTATGGGCATCTTCTACGTGAGTTTCCTCTGTATGAGTATGTTCTGTATGCTGTGCCTCTTTACATGCAGGAATAAACAGCAATAATAATAAAATTAAAAACAGCCTGATTAATCTCATAAATCCTCCTCCAGTTTGATTGAAGCAGCCCTTTCACATTTTGCGATAGCTCCGTAATATTTGTAGACAGCTTCTATATATTCTCTCTGTATTTCATTATATGTTTTCATTGCATCCATAAATTCCAGATATGAAAATGCTCCTTCTTCATATCCGTACTGAGCCTTCCATAGAAGATCATCGGAATTTACCAGTATTTTATTTCTGAAAGCTGTAACTAAACTTCTGGCTTCAGCCAATTCATAACAGGCTTTTTCCGCTTCCAGTTTCACCTGTATTTTTACAGATGATAACATGGCTTCTTCCTGTCTCTGGCCTGCTTCTGCCATATCTATCTGTGAGCCTATGGAACCATAATCGAAAACAGGAAGGGCGAACCTGAATACCACTCCGTTTTCCTCCGGTTCATGTTCTCTGTTTGAATCTCTTCTATAGGATACTATAAGATCTGGAAACCTCTCTCTTTTTGCCATACTGATTTCATATTCTTTCACAGATATTAATGCTTCCTGACCTTTTATAACAGGCCTTTTTGCAAGGGCTTCCTGTATAATTTCTTCCTCTTTTACTTCTTTTATTTTTATGCTGTTTATATCACCAACTGATATATCGATATTTTTTCTGTCATACTGTCCCATAATACTGAATATAGCTGATGCGGCAATCTTTAGTTGATTCTCTGCATGAATAAGAGCCTGTACCGCACGCGCTTCTTCAAGCTGAAAACGGAGGAATTCCGCCTGCGGAATATTGCCGAGATTATATTCTATTTCTGATTTTTCCAGTGCTTTTTTGAAAAGCTCTGTATTTTTTTCCTGAAGCTTATAAATTTCAAAAGCGGTGCAATAGTCATAGTATCTGAGCCTTGCCTGAAGGGAAGTTTCAAGAATTACCTCCTGTAACTGACATGCCTCATAAAAAGCCTCTCTTTCCGCCTTTTCGCCTTTTAGATGAAATTTCCCTGATATGTCAAATAACTGAGAGAGGAGTATATTTTCTTTCCTTTCTATAGAGCCTGTATTTGGGCCTATAACGAGTTCCGGATTCGGCCATGTGCCGCTTCCCCTGGCGGCAGCCTCGAAATATGCCAGTTTTTGTTTTGCAGCATTTATATCGGGATTTTTTTCTATGGTAATAGCTATAATATCTTCAACAGTCAATATATTCTCAGATGCACGGCATGGAGAAGTAAGAAGAAATATGCTCAATAAGAGAATAAAAAAAAATTGAAAGATGTTTATATAATCGTAACGCGTAACGCGTAACACGTTACGCGTGGTTTCATTACTCATCTTTTCACCATATACCCTTCGTTTTTTCACTCTTCACCCTTCAGGGCGTTTAGTAAAACTCCTCTGCTCACTTTTCACTCTTCACTTTTCACTAAATATTAATAAGCAATTCCATAAAACAGTGTTCAATATTCAAAACATGTTTCACTATTATGAGAAAACAAAAAAATAATATATAAAAACTTATATTTTTCAGTAATAACAGACGGGAAACATGGCTTGTAAAAAAAGAATTATTTTTTTTGCTGTATTCAATTAATTTTTCAAGTCTTAATCTGATAGAACTTTTTCCGAAACAGGAAAATGCGTAATTTTCATGAGGAGTTTCCGAAAGTTCTACTGTCTTGACAAGGGCCGATGCAACAGCAAGAGGATTCTTCGTATGAAAAACGGAAAATTTATCACATTCTAAATCTCTGTTTTTATCCCATTCTTTATAAAATTTCATAGGAAGAAAAAATAAAATACTGTTACATAATAATATGATAAGTCTTACAGGATTATCCCTGTTTATTATATGACATGCTTCATGATACATAAGACCTTCCAGTTCTCTGTCATTTAATGTTTCTGTTAATTTTTTCGGCACTATGACCACAGGATTAAAGATCCCTGTAATCCCTGTATATTTTACCGGTATATGTGCTTCCTGAAATTTTATGGAAGTTCCCAGTTTTTTGTTGATCTTCTCACCCGGTATATTAACTCTTTCCGATGTAATAATAAATCTTTTTGAGAGACTCCTGTAAAATATTCCTGTTGATACAAGCAGTGAACATATCTTCAGGCATGATACAATCATTAATATGACAGCAAGAACTTTAAGTATAATTACTGTATCTTTAGCTTCCCCCGGTACCGTATCAAGAGCTATATGGATTATTCCGTTTATCCCGGCACATCTCGTATGTCCGTCAAAAATATTATTGTCAGGACATTTACTCTGTTCCCAGTAAGTATAAAGTGTTATATAAGAAGAAATTAATACGGGAAATACTGTAATGAAAAGAAAATTTTTTGACAGGTTTTTAATAAAGAGATTTTTTATCTTTTCAAAAAAATAGAAAATTATCGTCGTAAATAAAGTAAAAAACAGAAAAAATAAATAAATAGAACTCAGAATATTAAGGATTTTCATTGTTTTTGTCCTGTTCCAATTCGGCTATTATATGGGAAAATTTTCTGACAACCTCCAGATCTTCAGGATCTTCCGGATTTGCAAAATAAGACATAAGAGGTTCTTTCATGTCAGAAAACAGACCTTTTAAGGTTTCCCTTATTATATGCTTTTCTAACCTTTTTTCAGTAACTTTCGGCCAGTAATTATAACCTTTCACTATTTTCTTTCTGGAAAGGATTCCTTTTTTATAAAGCCTGTCCATAGTGGTCATTACAGTTGTATAGGCTATATCTCTTTTGTCTTTTATTATGTCAAATACCTCTCTTACGGACAGTTCACCTTTTCCCCAGATAATCTCCATGATGTCTGCCTCCAGAAAACCGAGTGCTTTCCTTATACCGCTTTCCGATAGATGGAGATTTTCAAATTTAATATCCTGATTTTTCATAATATGACCTCATTTGAATATTATTAAAATAAATTTTAACATTTACATCTACTACTGTCAATAGTAGGTTTGAAACTACAAAAAATGATCTTATTATTATACAATCCGGTAAAGAAATGTTATAATATAATATCAAACTAACAAACATGATTGGTTCAATCACAACGAAGTATGAGAATTTGTTCCTCCCGTCACGCGTCACGCGTTACGCGTTACGATTCTCATATAAATAAATCTGCCGGGGGGGTCTGTATGGAAAAAGAAAGATATACGTTGAAAAATTTATTTCTTCCCAGATTAAGAGGAAGACCGTGGAGAGAAATACCTGCCATGCTTATGCTCAATCCTATAGTATGGCTCTGTGAAATTATTGTATGGCTTGTCTTTGCCATTGGCTCTACCTATCAGGCATCAGTTCTTGCGCCTCATCTTGATTTTGTAATAATTCTTGTAGCTACTGTAGCAACAATAGTATTTCCAGTTATTTATCTTTTATTTATGTG
>CALARM010000532.1 GCA_937888925.1 uncultured Synergistia bacterium
TGATTAAAGTTGGTAATAAAGCAATTGAAGGCATGTTGAGTAAAAAAATCAGCGACAGATGGATGGCTGCCAAAACCCTGGGAGTACTCAAAGATAAAAGGCCTCTCCCTCTTCTTCAGGAAGCAATTAAAATTGAAAGAGATGTAAAGGTAAAAAAGGCAATTCAGGAATCCATAGATATATTATCAAATCTTCAGGAACAACTGCCAGTGCTGCCGATACAGGAAGAAGAAGGTGATACCGCTTATGATCCTGATGACATCATACCTGATGAGCCAGATGAAACACCTGCAATAACACAGCCATTACCGGCACAGAATATAACACAGCCATTACCGGCACAGAATATAACACAGCCATTACCGGCAGGTAATATAACACCGGTACAGAGTCCGGTATCATCATTACCGGCAGATAATAATCAACTGCCAGTACAGGAAGGTAATCAGTCACAGCAGTCACAGACCACAGAAACTGGCATTCCCGGAACTAAATTAATGACAGAAGCAAGTACAGCTAAAGACAGTGAATTAAATAAAGAAGTAGATGCTTTTCTCGCTTCTCTTGATGAAAATTATAAATAAAAAGGTTATTAAGGGGTGGTGGGTAGAATTATCCCACCACCCCTTAACTGTTATTATATGTTTTATATGAAAAAATTAATTATCCTTATATTCATTCTCTTTTCTCTGTCGAATATTTCTCTGGCAGAAACACCGCCTCACAGAGAAAAAATTAAATATAATCTCGGCGACGGTATTATCAATTTTGACAGGGAAGGGAAAAAAAATTCAATAAAATCCATTCTTCTTCTTACTGAAATTTACTGTGAGAGAAATAATATTGATTTTTCGAGACTCTACCTTACAGCCTATCCCGGGGCAGATATAAAATGGATATCTACTTTAAAAGAAGAATACAGCCCCTTTACAGTTATTCCGGAAGATATAAATGTAGATAATCTCATTAATGAACTTATTTATGTAAATTACACAGCTCTGGCAGATGAACTTTCCATGTCTGTTTACGGAGAACCGGCAGGTACAGAAGAAACATATAATACTCCTTTTTTCAACAGATGGTATCTTTATCTTTATATAGGAATACCTCTTTTACTGGCATTTATCATATACAGTTATAAAGAAAAGATAAAATGGACATTCAGAAGACTACGACAGAAAGGCTACGATTTAAAAACAGTAGAAGGATGTGTTAAAGCACTTGAAGATAAGGATGAACTTGTAAGAGCTAAAGCAGTGGAAGCACTTGCATCAATCGGTAATGACCATGCTATAGACGGTTTGATAAAAGCCGTAGAAGACAGAGATCCATGGGTCAGAAAAGCGGCAATACTAGAACTGGGGAACTTGAAAGTAACCAGGGCATTACCTGTTTTATTAAAATCTCTGGAAGATGAAAATTATTATATTGTAAGTGCCTCTGCCCATACCCTGGCCATTACGGGTGACAGAAAAACAATAAAACATCTCAAAGAAAGACTGAAAACAATAAAAGCATCAGGAACTGCAAGAGATATCAGAAAAGCCATAGAAAAGCTCGAAAAAAAAGAAAAGGACAGAATGAAAGGGTGAAAAGTGAAAAGTGAAAAATAGAATCACTGGTCAATGGTCACTGGTCACTGGTCACTGAATTTATGTTCTCATCATTATTTAAAAAGAAACAGATAAGTGAAATTATTCCCTTTGACAGTGAAACAAAGAAATTATTTGAAGAGGGAAATCTTCACTACAGGGAAGGTAACCTGGATAAAGCTCTTGAAATTTATGAAACATGTCTGAAACATAATACCTTTATACCGGATATACATAATAATAAAGGAGAAATTTTTTTATTAAAAAATGGCATAGACTCTGCCTGTGAAATATTTAAAGAAATAACGGAAAAATTTCCTGATTACCCGTGTGGCCATTATAACATGGGTATTATATATCAAAAAAAGGGGGAGAGAAAAAAAGCCTTAAAGGAATTCAATAAAGCCATAAAACTTGAACCATCGGCCAGGTTTTACAATGGTCTGAGCAGCGTATACTGTGATGAAGGTAATTTTGATAGAGCCATAATATGTCTTGAGAAAGCTTTAAAAATTGATCGTCTCTATAGAATGTCCTATATAAATTTAAGCAAAGTCTATCTTATACAGAAAAAATTCAATGGTGCAATTAAAGCATGTGAAAAAGCACTGGAGATTTCTCCCGGCGATTCTGCAGTCTATAATCAGCTGGGAAGAATTTATCAGAGCGCCGGAGATTTCGACAGAGCCATAGAATTTTATCTGAAGGTTCTGGAGATTTCACCTGAAATGGTTCAGAGTCATTACAGTCTGTCAGCTCTCTATGAACAAAAAAAACTCTATTCAAAAGCAATATATCACGGCAGACTATATCTGACAGCTACAGAACAGGATCTGAAAGATACTGCTGTTTACAGGGAGCTAAAGGAAAAGCTTGGAAAGCTGGAAAAGAGTCCTGAATTCTATGTAGAACAGGGTGCTGCATATATGACTCAGGAAAGAGACGAAGATGCAGAAGAACTGTGGAAGAAAGCCCTGGAAACAGATCCTTCCTTTGTATCTGCAAATATACTGTTAGGAGGTCTCTATGAGAAAAAAGGGAATTTTATAAAAGCTTCCGCAGAATATAAAAGAGTTCTTGAGCTAAGACCTGATATGGAAGGAATAAAAAAGAGTCTGGAAGAAATTTTTAAAAGGGTGAAGAGTGAAGGGTGAAGAGTGAAGAGATAGTAGAGGCGTTTTATTAACGCCCCGGAGATAAAATACGCATCACGCATCACGCATCACGCATCACGCATTTATCAAAGAAAGGAACTTATACAATTATGTTATTTAAGAGACTATTTATATCATTGGTATTATTACTGTCAATGGCTTCAATTTTATATGCAAAATCTGCAGAAGAATGGAATAAAGAGGGGCTCGATCTGGCTGGTCAGGATAAATATGAGGATTCTCTTTCCTGCTATGATAAAGCACTTGCAATTAATAATAAATATACAGAATGCTGGTATAACATGGGGAATGCCCTGGCAAATCTGGGAAATTTTCATGAAGCAATTAAAAGCTATAATAAAGCAATAGAAATTGATGAGAATTACACTTCTGCCTGGAATAATAAAGGAGGAGCGCTGGTATGTCTCGGCAAATACGAAGAGGCAGTTAAATGTTACGATAAGACACTATCTCTTGATGCCGGACAGATAGATACATGGAATAACATGGGAGCCTGCCTTATAATACTTGAAAAATACGAAGAAGGAATTAAATGTTTTGACAGGGTTATAGAACTTGACAGTAAAAGGGTTGATGCACGTAATAACAAAGCTTATGCATTAAATAAACTCGGAAAATTTCAGGAAGCACTGGAAGTAACAGATAAAACTCTGGAATTTGCTCCCGGTAATTCCGATACATGGAATACAAGAGGCTGGGCTCTCTATGAACTGGATAAAAAAGAAGAAGGATTGAAATGTTTTGAAAAGTCCCTGGAAATTGATCCCAAAAATAGCTATGCATGGAATAACAGGGGCTGGATTTTCCATCTTCAGGGCAACTATGAAGAAGCAATAAAATGTTTTGATAAAGCACTGGAATATGACCCGAATTATGAACAGGCAAAAATTAACAGGGAGAAAACTCTGGGAAAGATGAAAGAGCAGAAGTGAATTAAGTGAGCAGTGAAAAGTAAATAGAAGAAGATATTAATTACGTTTCACTATTCACTACTCACTATTCACTTCTGCCGGTCACTGATAACTGATAACTGCTCACTGTTTTATGTCCAGTATTCTCCAGGGAGACCAGTCGAGAGGTACTTTACTGACATAAGTCCTTGTAGCAAAAAGAATTTTTTCAGGATTATCAAGATCTGCAAATGGTACGGAAATTGTTATCTCTTTCGAATTTCTTTTGATTTTCACTATATTTACAGGCAATTTTTTATTCTGATCATATATATTAGAATAAATCGCTCCGAATTTTATATGAAGCTTCGGCATAAGAGGGAAATCTTTATCGGATCTGTATCCGAATAAATACAGAGAAAGGCCGACTGTTTTTGCAAGAGGTCTGGAAAATTTCACCTTTATTTCAAGAGAATTCTCTTTCATCTTTACATACTCTTCCTGAATACCTACATAAGCAGACTTTTCCTTTTCCAATAATTCATCTGGTATTTCATTTACTTCATTCTCTTTTCCTGTTATATCAATTAAATCTGATTTTAAAGCCACTAAAGGCATATCTCCAAATAGTTCATTCCGTCTCATAAATGAAAGAAGATATTTTTTATTTGATTTATATTGAGTCCTATGAGCTTTCAGAGCATTATGCTTTATTTCTATCTGTTCTTCGCTAAGATTAATATCCTGCCATTTTATCTCTTTTACAAGTGCTCCGGGAGGATGGAGATAATTTTCAGGTAAATAACCCTGAGGATAAGGCCAGTTATTATAATGTATGAGATATGGATAAAGTGTACAGGTTAAATCTTTTTTCAGATCCATGAGAGCAATACTGGTAAAGAGATATAAAGCCTGATGATCAGGATGATGATCTGCAGGACTGGAAACAAATATCTTCGTAGGTTTAAATTCTTTGAGAACTATTTTTATATCTTTTAATATATCATCACCTTTATATAAAGCACCGGGTCTTAAAGCATTATCATAGGGAACACATGTTACCCTTGTGAGTATACTCTTATAAGGAGGAGCATTATTCCAGCACTTATACCAGATATTCAGTGTGCCGAAATCAGGATAACCGAGAAAAGTCATGTTATCTTTAGAAAGACCGAGAACAGAAGCTGATTTCAATGCTTCTTCATACCTGACAATCCCCATGTTAATAGCACCTCTGGAACTTACTACAGGCCTTTCACGATAAATCATAAAAGACCATTCGTTGGCATCTCCATATGTAAAGAAAACCACATGAACAGGTAAACCCATCTTTACGGCATGTTGTATGATAGCGCCGCAACCAAGTACTTCATCGTCAGGATGGGGAGCAAGTATAAGAATTCTGTCGTCTGAAGAAAGAAGCAAATCTGACCATATAAAATTTTCATCTATCTCAGGATTTTTTGACATAAAAATAGAAAAAATGTAAATTGGAAGAAAAATTACCAGTATGATAAAAAGTCTTTTATGAAAACCTTTCATAAGTCATGAGTGGTGAATGGTAAGTAGCAGAAAATTTAATTCTGCTCACTGTTCACTGTCTCAATTTCTCCTTTAATAATTTCGGTATCCACCCGTCGTGGATGTATAACACACCGGCATAGTGAAAATATTTTTTGGCCATATCTTCTTCTTTCAATTCCTCATAAATCCTGCCTTCCATATAAACAGCAAGAGGATTTTGACTGCATATTTTTACGCTTTTTTCTAAATATTTCCTTGCTTTCTCAAGTCCCTCCAATGAAAAGAATTTATCTGTCGTAAAAAAATGCTCTCGTCAGGTATTGAAGTAAACTGTTATATTTGTTATACTTGTAACCGTAAAAGAAATGTTCAGGGATTTAAAAAAACAATGAAATCTGCCATACTGGCTATTTTAACTGCTATATGCTGGAGCACAGGAGGT
>CALARM010000533.1 GCA_937888925.1 uncultured Synergistia bacterium
AGATGGAAAGAAATATGGTATGCACATAGATAATGCCGAGTTTACGTTTATAAGGGATGCCGTTACTAACTGGTTGAAGCAGGTGAGTAAGAGGAAGTAAAAGTATGGGTAAATATAGTGATGAATTATGGGCTGAAGCTAAAAAGAAATGCCGTTTAAATCAGGAAACAATCCGTATGGCTAAAGAAATGGGATTGAATCCTAAAAGCCTTATAAAGAATATACCGAATGAGAAGCAGAAGTGGAAATCGCCGGTGAAAGAATGGATAGAGGATATGTACGAGAAACGTAAAGAGAAATCTTTAAGGAAGAGTGCCGGGAAGAAACCTGTTATTGAGAGTCTATCTGAAGAAGTAAATTTTTCCTTGAGTGAAATTGTAGTTTCAGAAGCTCTTTCAAATACCAGGCCGAAAGAAGCAAAGATACAGAAGGTAAAGGATTATTATAAGGAGCACGGGAAGTTTGAAAAGCCATTTGTTGTGAATAAAAAAAATTTACATCTCATGGAGACCTATGGACAGTATATAGCTGCAAAGGAATTGGGGCTGGAAGAAGTGCCGGTAAGGTTTAAATTATAGGTCTGGTGAAATTCTCTTGCATGACAGGTGTTAACAGTATCACAGCCAGTAACACGGCTGGTACTCCAGTAAAACGGCCAGTATCACGACCATGAGAATCTGTTAGGGCAGGTATGAGAATTTTCTCACGGCCATGAGAATCTGGCAGGACAGTTACAAGAATTTTCTCACGGCCATGAGAATCTGGCAGGACAGTTACAAGAATTTTCTCACGACCATGAGAATCTGGCAGGACAGGTATGAGAATTTTCTCACGACCATGAGAATCTGGCAGGACAGTTACAAGAATTTTCTCACGACCATGAGAATCTGGCAGGACAGGTATGAGAATTTTCTCACGGCCATGAGAATCTTATAAAGGTATATTTTTGATAGTTTTTTAAGGATGGCTCCGGTTTATGAGTGATATTAATAAGATAAGTGTTATGAGTTCTTTCATGAAGGATAAGATTGATGAACATGGCTGGAGTATGAAGAAGTTTATAGAAGAAACCGGCCTGAGTCAGGGCTATGCTTATAAGCTTGTATCTGATAAGAGAGACTTTACGCCTAATGATGAAACTTTAAATAAGATAGCTGATGTGATGGGCTTCAGTGAGAAGGATAGAAGTTATATTCTTGGTCTTGCTGCCAGAGAGAGGGAAACAGGGAGTATAATTTATGAAGAAGTGCCGGCTCCGCATCCAGATCTTCCTGAACCCGGACCTGCTCCTGAACCGGAACCACCGTCAGACCCGCCGTCTCCAGAACCTTATCCGCCGGAACCTCCACCTGCTCCGCCTGTGCCGGCTCCGTCTGGTGATGTTGTGCCCTGGACACATAAGAAGGTTATTATGGCTCTTGCAGCTGGTTTGCTTGGAGGACTTCTTGTGGGGTGCTGTGGTGCATGGACTTTAATGCAGATGTTTATGATTGGTGTGCCTGGCTGGAGGTTTTAATGATATTTTTTTATCAGGTCTGTTTAAATTTTATATCATATATGGTATAATTAAAATATGGAAAATATAATTATATTTTATGAAAAGCTGGATGGAGGGAAACCTGTAGAGGATTTTGTTGAGTCTCTGCCTGTTAAACATAAAGCCAAAGTTTACTGGGAGATAGAATTACTGGAAAGGTATGGCAGAGATTTGAAAGAGCCTTATGTTAAGAATATAAAGGGTGAAAAATATAAGGGTCTCTGGGAGCTTAGAATAAAGTTTGCAGGTGATATCTCACGTATATTTTACTTTACTCCTGTTGGAAACAGTTTTGTTCTGTTGCATGGGTTTGTAAAAAAAAGTCAGGCAACGCCGGAAAGGGAGTTGGAACTGGCTAAATTCAGGATGTCAGATTATCAAAGGAGGGTTAAAGAATGAGAACCTGGAAAGAAGTTAAGAAGGATCTCCTGAAAGATCCTGAGTTTGCAAGAGAGGTAGAGAATTTAAGACCTGAATATGAATTAATAAGTCAGATTATACAGCTCCGTATAGAGCAGAACATTACACAGGAAGAACTGGCAAAGAGAACTGGTATAAAGCAGAGTAATATAAGTCGTCTGGAAGGTGGGAACTATAATCCTTCACTGCAGTTTTTGAAAAAGATAGCGAAAGGTCTGGGAAAGGATCTTTCTATATCATTTAAATAAATACTGTAAAATTTCCTATCCTGAAATATCGATTGATAACGATATTTCATACTCACTTACCACAAAAAATCTACAAATTAAAGGTAATTATACGATAGGTAACGCTATTTCAGTTACACAAAATGAGATGAAGTCATCCCTGAGAAAAATTCCATTCATTGGAACGAGCTAACTGGCATAAAGGTTGAACACAAATATATGAACTCGAACTTGCCGGGCATCGTCTTCTCTCGATGTCATCAAGAACTCCCATTCACCATCCTTTTCTTTACTGAGCACCTGCCTAAATTTTTCATGGGCCTGGATGGTCTCGGGAATGCGACTTAACAACTCGGTAAATTTCGCGTTGTTCTTATTGAAAATAATCAGTGCCGCTTTGCAGTCGCGCCACGTGAGGTAGCCAAGTAATTGCTCTATCGCTGCGGATAGTTCTTTCTGACCCCGCCAGACCTTGCACTCGGCAACGAAAGCCGCGCGATTCTGATCTTCTATGCGGATGTCCGTTTTCCCACTACGGCGAAACGATTCACCCGTTGCATCGCCTTGGTAGTGCCCATTTAAGTGCGCCAGTAATATGTCCCGCAACTCCTCCTCATCATGGACAGCATAGGTTTTCGGTGTTGATTCAAATGTTCGGCCTTCGTGCCGAATCACGGAAAGAATGTGCTTGTAGTCTTCATCTGTAACACCCGGCTCTGGCTTATAACCTGCCTTCGGGGGCGGTGGCAAAGGACGTACGAGCTTACGGGTAAGCTTTAGTGGTTCAACCGGTGGGGTTCCTTCTCGTTGTTTGAGTGGAATGCCAAGCAAATCCTTTATGCCTTCATTTTTCTTTAGACGCTCACGCCGTGCGATCACCATAGCCTTGATTGGGGCAGCAAGTCCTGCATTGAATTGTTCAATCTGTTTCCGTTGTGCATTGACATAAAAACGGATGGATTTTAGTTGTTCATCGAGATTAGCTTTGAATCCTTCTGGAGCCATACCGGCAGGTTGGGAAAGTGTAATTTGAATTTGACCAATTCCGTCACGCCCAGTACCGCATACGTCTGCTCTAGGGAAAATTGACTGCCAATGGTTGGGACGAATTTTCCAGAGGGACTGCTCTCCGCTATATGGAATCGTGACTACAACCTCTGTGCCTGGGACGTATATCGGCCCTTGATCTTCAAACGGATTGCGCTCTCTCCAGCTACTTACATCGAGTTTCATTTCCCGTTGTTCCATTTCCGCTTTATCTTCGTAGATGGTTAGCGGTTCAATTATAAGCGTTGAAAGGACGTGCTGTATCAGTTCTTCAATACTGGTGTTGAGAAATTGATCATGTGGAATTGAATCCACTCGTGAATCTATAGAGCCTTGTTGGGCTCGTAGTGTAGCGTCCAAATTTCCGTTAAAGAACAAAAGATTCTTTCTCGACATAACAATTACTCTCCTTTTCAGGTATCTCCCAAAGAGTTAAATGAGGCGCAGGGGCAACCAGTCTCTTAAAATGTGAAGGATTATAATCCCTGTCGCCTCGATTTGTGTGTTACGCATTATTGATGATTATTATTCATATCTATACCAAAATAATTTGTTCTTGTGGTATCCTTCATTGTACGTTTGCCTTATTATATATCCAGAAAGGCTATCCCAAGAATTATTCTAATTATTAGTAATCTTCTGGATTAGCTTGAGCAATCTATTTCTCTTTAGTTACTCCTTTAAAAGGTGTGTCGCCGGATTTAACATCGATAATTTTTCCAGTTGCAGTATCTCTTTTAGTCCAATTTCCAGTTACTAGATTTTTAAATTGGCTTCTACCTTTTACAGCCCCATTACGATGACCATCGCCGCGGGGTTTGTTTGTTGCCATGAAAATCACCTCCTGTTTTATTTTAATAGTTTTTCAGCATAATATTCATCTGGTATTAAATCGTTAATTTTGTATTTATATTCATTGAAATTTTTTCTGGAAGTTA
>CALARM010000534.1 GCA_937888925.1 uncultured Synergistia bacterium
AATTACAGAAGGAACTTTCACGGTTCCTGCCTGATTATATGGTTCCGTCATGTTTCCTGAAAATCGACGCAATTCCGGTAACTGCCCACGGAAAGGTGGACAGAAAAGTTCTTCCTGTGCCGGCACAGAGTGATCTTGCCTCCCATGAGACCTATGTGGCACCCAGGAATGAAAGGGAAGAAATACTTGCGAACATATGGAAAGATGTTCTCCGCTGTGACAGGGTCGGAATTTATGATAATTTCTTCAGCCTCGGCGGAGATTCTATTATGAGTATTCAGATAGCGGCAAGGGCAAACAATGAGGGAATCCATATTACGGCATCAAATATTCTTCGTAATCCCACTGTTGCCTCTCTTTCTTCTGAAATTAAAGAAAAAGCCCATGTTGCCGGAGAACAGAAAATACTTTCAGGAGAAGTACCGTTAATACCTGTAGAAGAATGGTTTTTTGAACAGGGATTCAGAGAATTAAATTACTTCAACCAGTCTTTTCTCTTCAGTTTGAAACAGGATGTAGCAGCAGAAGTTATAGAAAAAACCCTGAATATTCTTCAGAACCATCATGACGCGCTGAGACTCAGATTTAAGTATAAAGACGGTGAAGATGAACAGGACATCTGCCGAAGCACACATGGGAAATGGGTTCAGTGGTATGAAAGTCCTGAGAAATCCCATATTTCCATTGAAACAGCAGATCTTTCAGGCATGTCCGGTCAGTCGGAATTTATTACGGAAAAATGCTCCTCTCTTCAGGCATCTCTTGATATAACCGGGGGACCGACAGTGAGAACAGTCATTTTTAAAGGACACTGTGACGGCAGAGACAGACTCTTTATTGCAGTGCATCATCTCTGTGTTGATATGGTATCATGGAGAATAATCATAGAAGATTTCCACAGTATATACAGAAGTATTTCTGCAGGTGAAACTCCTTCTCTTCCGCCAAAGACTTCTTCTTACAGAGAATGGGCTCTCGCTTTAAGGAAATATAATGCAGAAGTTCACAGAGATTACTGGTTAAATGTTCTCAGGGATATTTCGCCTTTCCCTGTAGAGTATAAAGATTCAACATTCTCCGATATAAGAGAATATAAAGTCAGTCTGCCCTTACAGGAAACAGATCTTTTGATGAATTCTGTTCCTTCAGTCTATAACACTCAGATAAATGACATTTTACTTTCTGCTCTTCTTATGGCATTCAACCGTGTCCTGAATGTGCCCGAAGTGATTATCAATCTTGAAGGACATGGAAGAGAAGAAATTACTGAAGAAGTAGACCTGTCCCGCACTGCAGGATGGTTTACTTCCATATTCCCTGTACGTTTGAAGAGTTCTTCCATGGAACCGGGAACCATTATAAAATCCGTAAAAGAAATACTTCGTTCCGTACCTGATAAAGGGTTATCATACGGAGTTTTAAGATACCTTTCGGAGGATAAAGAAGATTTAAAGAAACTGGAATGTAAGAGAGTGGGCTTTAATTATCTCGGCCAGATTGACTCCTCTATACTTGACGGAGACTTACTCTGCGGAACAGAAGAATCTGCCGGCCTCCCCGTATCTCCCGGGAACGGTATTATAAATATTCTGGATCTGAACGGATTTATTTCAAAGGGAATTCTCTCTATGATGTTTACTTACAGCGATAATATCTGGAAAGAAGAAATGGTCAAACATATAGGAGATTCTTTTATAGAAAGTCTCAAAGAAATCATTGAGCACTGTGTGAAAACAGAAGGGAAGCACTTTACTCCATCTGATTTCCCTCTTGCCACTGTAACCCAGTCATTCCTTGACACTATAACTGAAGCTTCTTCAGTAGAATCTATTTACGGCCTTACCCCTCTTCAGGAAGGTATGCTTTTCCATACCATATATGCTCCGGGTTCCGATGAATATTCCATGCAAATTTACTGGCATTACAGAGAAGATATAGATGAAGGCGCACTGCGTGCATCATGGGAAAAAGTAATCTCCCGTCATACCATATTGAGAAGTGCTTTTGTGTGGCAGAATATGGAAAAACCTGTTCAGATTGTTTACAGAGACGTTCCTCTTCCGTGGCACAGGAAAGACTGGACTTCTGTAGAGGATGTAAAAGAAAAACTTGAAAAATATCTTCTCACAGACAGAAATTCAGGTTTTGACCTTACAAAACCCTGTCTTATGAGATTTCATCTCATAAAACTCGAGGAAGAGCATTATATATTCGTATGGACTTCCCATCATATTATTCAGGACGGATGGTCTCTACCTGTCATAATGAGTGAAGTAACAGCCTGTTACAGAGCTTTTTCTGAAAATAAACAGGTAGAACTTCCCGAAAGTCCTCCCTATGAAGAATATATAAAATGGTTCAGAAATGTTAAAAAGTCAGAAACTGAAAAATACTGGAAGGAATATGTGAAAGGTTTCTCTGTTCCCACACCTCTTAATATCGGCAGAAGATCGGTAAAATCTGACAGCCACGGTTATATGCCAAATGTAAAAGAAACAGGAGATTTTTATCCTGAAACCTTTGCCGCTCAGGTTTCGGAGTTTGCGAGAGAACATAAGATTACGGTAAATGTCCTGTTACAGATGGCCTGGGCTATAGTTCTTTCAAAATACAGCGGTTACAGTGATGTGCTGTTCGGAGCAACTGTGTCAGGACGACCTGCAGAGCTCAGGGGAGTGGAAAACATGGTAGGACTCTTTATAAATGCCATACCTGTGAGAGTCAAAATAGATGGAAATATAAATATAATCTCACAGCTTGTAGAAGCCCATGAGTCTTTTCAGACTTCATCCAATCACTTTATGATCTCTTTAAATGAGATAAAATCTTTTACGGATTTATCTCCCGATTCTCCATTCTTCGATAGTATTTTTGTCTATCAGAATTATCCTTTCAGAGATGTGACGGGAACACATGAAAAACTCAATCCTGTTGACCTGGGAGCCTTTGAAAGGACAAACTACAGTATTACCATTTCATGCGGTGTAACGGAAAAAGTCTCTATGAGAGTAATTTATGACGGAGATGTTTTTGAAGAGAATATTATAAAAAGACTCATTGATCATATCTATGAAGCAGCCCTGTGGATTATGAAAAATCCGGAAAAATCGATTAAAGATGCGGAATTTATCCCGGGGAGAGAAAAAGAAGAACTTCTTTACGGATTTAATAATACAGAGTGGCCCTATGACAGGAATCTTATGATGAAAGATTTGCTGGAACAAGCAGCGGAGAAATACGGGGATAATACGGCTGTAGTATATAAAGACGAAAAAATTACTTACAGGGAATTGAACGAAAAAGCAAATACTCTCGCCCGTGTATTGAGAGAAAAAGGTATCGGAAGGGGCAAAACTGCAGGCATCTTTATAGATCGTTCCCTGGAAATGGTAATAGCCGTAATAGCCGCAGTCAAGTCAGGAGGTATCTATATACCGGTAGACCACGAGTATCCTCCTTCCAGAATAGAATATATGCTCAAAGACAGTGATGCCTCTATACTCCTTACGAGACAGGATCTGGCGGAAAAACTTGATTTCGGAGGCACTGTTTTATTCCTTGATGATGAAAAACTTTATGAAGGAGACAGTAGGAATCTTTCTTCTATAAATGTGCCGGAAGATGCTGTTACCATTATATATACGTCCGGTTCCACTGGAAACCCGAAAGGTGTTATAACAAAACATCTCGGACTTACCCATTTCTGTCTCTGGTATAAAGAAACAAGACATCTTACAGAAAAGGATAATATTACAAAATTTGTCTCCTTCGGCTTTGATGTTACCATGTGGGAAATATTCCCGACCCTTATGAGCGGTGCCGCCCTTCATATTATAGAGAGTGATATCCGCCTGTCTCCCCATCAGTTAAACGACTATTTTGAGAAAAACAATATTACCGTAAGCTTCCTTCCCACACAGTTGTGTGAACAGTTTATGGCTCTTACGGATAATA
>CALARM010000535.1 GCA_937888925.1 uncultured Synergistia bacterium
ATATAACTCAGCTATGGCTGCAGGAATATGGATTTGATAAAGAAGCCGGAAAAATCGGGGTGCTTCAGAAAGAATTACAGGAAAAGGCCATGATAGAGGGGAAAGAGTTTTTTGCTTCAGGTGTAATGGAGAGCATAAAGAATTCCCTGGATAAAGGATAAACATCGGGGGAAACCGTTGTCCGGTTTCCCCCGTTTTATAACAGTGCACTTATTGACCGTTATAGGCTTCCCATAGTATTTTCTCGAGATCTTCCACGAGAGGATAACTGGCATTTGACACCACGCACTGATCTTCAAAGGCAATTTCCGCCATTCTTCTGACCTCTGCTCTGAACGCTTCTTCCGGAACGCCGGCCTCTTTTATCGATTTCGGTATTCCGACCAGCGATTTCAAATCTTCTATGGCTTTTATGAGGCTTTCAATACCTTCTTCCGGCGTTGAATACTTAAGTTTTAAAGCATCGGCAATTTCTACATATCTTTCTTTTGCCTTCGGATAAGGATAATTCGGGAAGGCAATGAATTTTTTCGGCTGAGAAGCATTGTACCTTATTACGGGAATCATCATAAATGCGTTTGCTCTGCCATGAGGAATATGGAATGTAGCTCCCAGAATATGGGCCAGAGCATGATTTATACCGAGAAATGCATTGGTAAATGCCATGCCTGCAATAGTAGCTGCATTGTGCATCCTTTCACGGGCTTCTTTATCGTGACCGTTCTTATATGCCTGGGGCAGATATTTAAATATTAACTGCATTGACCTGAGAGCCAGAGGATCAGTATAATCGGAAGCTACTGCGGAAACATAACATTCAAGACCATGGGAAAGGGCATCAAGACCTGTATCTGCAGTTACCTCCTTCGGAACAGTCATGACAAGATTGGGATCGATTATGGCAATATCCGGCGTAATCGCATAATCTGCAACAGGATATTTTTTATTTGTCTTTTCATCTGTTACAACCGTAAAGGCAGTTACCTCGGAGCCTGTTCCGCTTGTTGTAGGAATAGCGATGAATTTTGCCTTCTTTCCGAGAGGTGAAATTTTGACTATCCTCTTTCTTATATCCATAAAATAGAGTTTCAGATCTTCAAAAGAAAGTTCCGGCTGTTCATATAAGAGCCACATGGCTTTGGCTGCATCTATGGGAGAACCGCCTCCGACTGCAATAATAAGGTCCGGATTGATTTTTTTCAGGGCATTAACTCCGGTTTCAATCATTTCAATTGTAGGGTCAGATTTAATATCTGAGAATATTGTGGAATTTATACCAGCTTTATGCAGATCTGCCTGTATCAGAGATACTGCCCCCTGTCTTATGGCAGAACCGGTGCATACAATAAATGCATGATGGACTCCCAGTTCTTTAATTTCATGTTTGAAGAAAACATCAAGACAACCCGGTTCAAAATAGATTCTGGAAGGAACGCGGAACCATTTCATATTCAACATCCTTTTCGAAATTCTTTTTATATTCAGCAGGTGATTTACTGTTACATTATCTGTAGTAATATTTCGACCTCCTGCACCGCAGCCAAGGGTTAAAGAGGGATGGAGACAGTTATATATGTCACCGATACCACCGTGGGATGACGGGGAATTTACTACAATTCTGCCTGCATTAATTGTCTTTCCGAACTCTTTTACTACCTCTTTATCATTCGAAAAGATTGAAGCCGTATGTCCTAACCCTCCGAAATGGGTGAGATCTGTACAGAGGTTAACTGCTTCATCAAAGGATTTTACCGTGTAAAACCCCAGAAGAGGACACAGTTTTTCCCGGGACAGAGGATAATCTTCTCCCACTCCGTCCATATAAGCAATCAATATTCTTGTATTTGCCGGAATATTGATACCTGCTATTTCACCGATTTTCTGAGGTGACTGTCCTACTATCTTCGGATTCATACTCTTCTTTTGCGGATCTATTACAACATTTTCCAGTATCTTTGTTTCTTCTCTGGACAGGAAATAAGCCCCCATTTCTATAAGCTTTTCTTCTACCAGTTCTTTGATTGTATGATCCACTATAAGAGCCTGCTCTGATGCACAGATCATGCCGTTATCAAAGGTTTTGCTGAGGAGAATGTCATTTACTGCCTGGGCTATATTGGCTGATTTTTCAATATAAACAGGAACATTGCCGGGACCGACTCCTATGGCGGGATTCCCTGAACCATAAGAGGCATGAACCAGTCCTGTTCCGCCTGTTGCAAGTATCAATGATATATCCTTATGGGTCATGAGAGCATTGGTGAGTTCTCTGGAAGGATGTTCAACCCATCTTACAGCGTAATCAGGCGCACCTGCTTTAAGAGCTGCCTCATAAAGAATTTTCGCTGCTTCATTTGTGGAGTTCAGGGCATTCCTGGCACCTGATATAATTATTGAATTTCTGGTCTTAAGAGCCAGCAAAATCTTAAACATTGCTGTTGATGTAGGGTTAGTGCTTGGTGTTATACCGAGTATTACGCCGAGAGGTTCGGCAAATTCCATTAAACCCTGTTCGGGACAGTCATTTATGAGTCCTACAGTCTTGATGTCCCTGATGTCGTTATATATATATTCTGTTGCAAAAAGGTTTTTTATAGCCTTATCTTCAAAAACCCCCATACCTGTCTCTTTTGCCGCCATTTTAGCAAGTTCCACTCTTCTGGCTGCGCCGGCTTTTGCTGCTCTGTAGACAATATTATCTACCTCTTCCTGTGTATACTGGGTGAATATGGCAGATGCTTCTTTTGCCTGAGTAACCAGTTCATTTACCATTTGATTTACGTCATATTCTGTTGTTCCCATAGATTTTCTCCTTATCTCTCAATTTTATAATTATTACAGGGGCCATATATTGTTTATAGCCTGAGCCTCGTCATCAAAAATATTAAATGATTTTTCAAGACCTGCTACTTTGAAGATTTTATAAATTGAAGGATTGACATGACACATAGCTGCCTTCAGACCTGAAGTCCCAAGTTTTTTATAGGCAGTTAAAAACATTCTTATACCTGCACTGCTGACAAAGGTTACATCTTTTAGATTAAATAGAGCTCCTGACTGCATTTGTTCCAATATTTTTATAACTTCCTGGGAGATTTTATCACTTGTGTTTGTGTCAATCTTACCTGATAATTGAATTGTTATGACAGAGGAATTTAACTCGTTTATACTGAATTTTACGCCTGTCTCTTCCATATTATAATACTCCTTTCTTTTCGATAAATTTTACTCATTACCGGTCAATGCTTACTGATTTTATTTCCACCTCCATTAAATCCCTTGCCAGTATTACCCGGGGAAAAATCTCTCTGCTTCTGTCCAGAAGCAGTTCTTCATCCTGATATCTTGAACTTATATGATTGACTATTAATGTTTTTACTCCTGATTTTTTCGCAATTTCTGCAGCTTCCTCAGTTGTGGAATGGCCGCTTATTTTTGCCTTGTCCAGTGCTTCCGGCTCAAAGGTTCCTTCATGTATAAGCAAATCTGCATATTCTGCAAGTTTAATAGTATTGGCACATGGTCTTGTATCACCACAGTAGACAAATTTTCTTCCCCGTAAAGGTTTACCGACTATATCGGAAGATTTTATGAGTCTTCCGTCGGGAAGAATAATATCCTGGCCTTTCTGAAGTTTTCCATAGAGAGGGCCTTCAGGAATTCCAAGTTCTTTAGCTTTTTCTATATTGAATTTTCCCGGTCTGTCATGTTCCGTAAAGGAATATCCCAGTGAAAAGACTCTGTGTTCCAGAGGAAGTGATCTTATTGTATATCCCTCTTCTATGAGTAAAAATTCTTCTGTAATTTCATGTATGGTAATATCGAAATTAAACAGTGTGCACATAAGTCTTTTTGATGTTTCTATATATTCTTTTATGCCGGTCGGGCCGTATATTTTAAGAGGCTTTTCTCTTTCCGCAAGCTCAAGAGACATGAGAAACCCCATTATTCCGAGTATATGATCTCCATGAAGATGAGAAATAAAAATAGCCGAAAGTCTGGAAAACTTCAGTCCTGCTCTACGATATTGTATTTGAGTTCCTTCACCGCAGTCAAAAAGAAAATAATTTCCCTCCCACCAGAGTGCCACTGCAGGATGGCCTCTTCTCAGGGTTGGTACCGCCGCCCCTGTTCCCAGTGTAATAACTTTCATCTTTATCCTACACCGAGACGTGTTACATCAAGTGCTCGTTCTTTTGCCGCTTCTATGCTTATTTTACCCTGTCTCACAAGTTTACCGAGAGCAGTGTCAAGACTCTGCATACCTACATCGGCACCGCTCTGAATAATGGTGGGGATCATAGTTGTCTTACCGTCTCTTATCATATTTGAGAGTCCTGAAGCAGATAGCAGCACTTCCACAGCAGGAACACGACCTTTACCGTCTTTTGTTTTAACAAGTATCTGGGCTACTACAGCCTGAAGAGATTCTGCAATAAGTGATCTTACCTGACTGTGCTGTTCAGGGGGGAACACGTCAATGATCCTGTCCAGTGTTTTAGATGCACTGTTTGTATGAAGTGTACCGAATACAAGTATACCTATGTCTGCAGCTTTCAGTGCATAGGTTATAGATTCAAAATCTCTTAATTCTCCTATGAGTAATATATCAGGATCTTCTCTGACGGAATCTTTAATTGCAGTGGCAAAGGATTTTGTATGAAGTCCGACTTCTCTATGTACTATAAGACTTTTATTACTTTCATGCAAAAATTCCACAGGATCTTCTATTGTAATGATATGGGCGTTTCTTGTGCGGTTTATATAATCAATCATGGCAGCCAGAGTGGTGGATTTCCCGTTTCCTGTAGCTCCTGTTACTATAACAAGACCGCCTTTAGTGTTATTACATACTTTTTTTAATACCTCCGGCAGACCGAGAGTATCTATATTGGGAACAACTGTAGGAATTAATCTGAATACTGCTCCCAGACCGTTTTTTTCAAAAAGTGCATTTCCTCTGAACCTTGAAAGTCCGGGAACTTCACTGGCAAAATCCAGGTCTCCTGTTTCTTCAAGTACCTGTATCTGTTTTTTATTTAACAGGCTGTATACCATTTCCATTATCCTGTCAGGATCTAAAGCAGGAAGTTCTGTCCTTGTAAGATCACCCATTATTCTTAAAGTCGGAGGAGCTCCTATTGCTAAATGAAGATCTGATGCATTATATTCAACCATCAGTTGAAAAAGATTTTCTACTTTATAATCATGTCCGAAATCAGTTTTTATTGTACTAACTATTACTTTTGACATAACAGTCTCCTTCCATCTATTTGGATTCTCTGAACATAGTTTCATCCATAGCAACACTGCGTGCTGCTTCTGTTGTTATCAGACCTCTGTTATAGAGATTGAGAAGAGAATTATCCATGGACTGCATTCCAAGACTTTTACTTGTCTGTATCAATGATGGTATCTGGAAGGTTCTTCTTTCTCTTATGATTGTTGCAAGAGGTATACAGCCGACAAGTATTTCAAAGGCTGCTGCCCGACCGCTCCCGTCTTTCTTTTTTATAAGCTGCTGTGAAACGACACCTTTCAGTGATTCTGAAAGCATAATTCTTACCTGTGCCTGCTGTCTGGCTGGGAATATATCAATCAATCTGTCAATTGTTCTCGCAGCACTTGACGTATGGAGAGTACTGAAAACAAGATGACCTGTTTCTGCTGCAGTCATTGCAAATTGAATACTGTCAGCATCTGACATTTCACCTATAAGTATAACATCAGGGTCTTCTCTCATTGCAGCAGTAAGAGCATCTCTGTATGTCGGACTGTGAAGATTTATTTCTCTCTGCCTTACTATGGAATTTTTATGGGGATGGATATATTCAATTGGTTCTTCCAGGGTTATTATATGTTTGCTGTAGTTTTCATTTATAAAATTTATTATTGCGGCGAGGGTTGTAGTTTTACCGCATCCGCTCGGCCCTGTAACTACAACCAGTCCCTGATGTATTTCGGCAAAGTGCTTGACTGAGTCAGGTATGTTAAGTTCTTCCAGAGACGGTATGTCCAGTGGTATTACACGAAAAGCGCCGTCCCATCCTTTTCTCTGTTCAAAAACATTTGCTCTGAAACGAAATTCTTCCTGATCAAAACTCATTTCATAACAGAAGCTTACTGCCCTTTCCTGTTCAAGCTCGGATTTCTGGTCATCGTTCAGTATTTCGGAAAACATTTCTTCTGTATCGGCATTGGTCAATATCGGGAAATCTTCAAGTGTTACGAGATCACCATGAAGTCTTATAATTGGTTTTGAGTCTGTTGATATATGAAGGTCAGACCCTCCTTTGTCGAGGACTGCCAGAAGCAATTCGTCAATTCTATGCATAGCTTTCTCCTTCTATATAAATATTCCTGATAAATATTCCTGATAAATATTCCTGATAAATATTCCTGATAAATATTGTACGGTAATTATTATACCAGGCATTCACATTAAGGGCAAGAGGATTGTATTTTTTGATAGTGTTTTTTTACGACACGCACCTTCACTTTTCACTTTAATAATTTTCTATAAAAAAAGGATTTTTTAAAATAAAATTGAATCTTTCAATCAGTGAAGATGCATTACTTATAATATTTACCGGTCACGCATTGCCCGTCACCTGTTACGATTGTTGAGGTTGATTTTAAGTGTCCATTAATATAGAGC
>CALARM010000536.1 GCA_937888925.1 uncultured Synergistia bacterium
ATAAGGAAAGATAGGATTGCTGCCAGCAGGTTCTCATTCTCAATCAATCCATCCAGCTTATCTGCCTCATCCTGAAGTTCTTTAAAGGTCAATTTGAATATTTCAAATTTCGGTAAATACTTCATTAACCGCTTATATGGCTGAGCTACCAGATCTTCTATATGTACCGGTGCAGTCAGATTATCTTTATCTGTATATATCAGGACTGGAAATACAGGAGGCAGCAGGTCATCACCTTGTAATGACTTTCAGTTCGCTGACTTTTTCGAAATGTTTATCTCTGGTTAGAAGGGGTATATTATATTCCAAACAGATAGCTGCTATCCATATGTCATTTTCCGGGATAGGATTACCTGCCTGTTTAAGATAGAAACGTATGGTGGAATATCTGTTACATATAGCTTCATCTACAGGAAGCAAAACAGAGTTTTCTAAAAAATCATATATAGCCTTTTTATTTTCTTTAGATTGTTTACTGTTAATTGCACCATAGAGCAGTTCTCCGAGAACTATGGCAGGAAGAAAAAGTATTTCTACTCCGTCAATTATTGCACACACCTCATCAATCCCTTTTCTATATGCAATAACTGCATTGGTATCAATAGCTAATTTACCACTCACCTTCAATTTTACCGAACTCCTCATCTATTAATTTCTGCATTTTATCGGCTTCTTCTTTATCCAGTGTTCCTGCAAGCTTACTGAGTCCTTCTCTGGTTCTCTTAGGGTAAATTATTATTGATATTTTTTCATGTTCTGCCAGCCCTTCTATAGGATTGACTGGTTTCAAAACATTATCTTCATAGATTACTTCTATAGTCTGAACCATACATATACACCCCCCGGTTAAATCGCAGCTTCTCTGTTTATTATACTATCATAGTTGTGTTTTAATTGCAAATAAGAGGGAGAAGAAAAATGCCCCGAATAAACCCCTTTCTGAAGTATTTGCAGATATTATGGATGAAGAAGACCTTACCATGCCATGCCTTATGTGTAACTGGTAGAGATTTTATTTGCAAAAATAAGCAGAGCAGTATAACAACCGGGATTTTGCCGGAAGCAATGGCCATCTTTGAATCTGATAAACGGGCAAATTGGAGTGAAACCAGGTGATTTCTGTAACTGGAAAGCAGATCCGCAGACCACCATTTAAATCATTCTGCTTCTTAACTTTCATCTGTCAATGTCTGAATTTCTTTAACAGAAAGTTCGGTAGCCTGTGCAATTTGTTCCAGTGACATATTCATTTTTAATAAATTTTTCGCAATATTTCTACTTTTATTCAGTTCACCCTCGGCCTTACCTTTCTCCATACCCTCGGCCCTGCCTTTCTCAATACCCTTCTCCATAACCTGTTTAAATACAGTATCAATCATAGCTATCCCTCCTTCATTAATATCTATTTTTATATTCCATTTCTTATAATTTGAATAACCCCTGAACCAGAACCCTATGAATTTTCTCATAGCTATATCAGGATTCTTATTTATCGTATCCTGTAACAGTTTTGCCCTCTTCTTACCTTCTATTTCATCTCTGGCTATAAGGAAAGATAGGATTGCTGCCAGCAGGTTCTCATTCTCAATCAATCCATCCAGCTTATCTGCCTCATCCTGAAGTTCTTTAAAGGTCAATTTGAATATTTCAAATTTCGGTAAATACTTCATTAACCGCTTATATGGCTGAGCTACCAGATCTTCTATATGTACCGGTGCAGTCAGATTATCTTTATCTGTATATATCAGGACTGGAAATACAGGAGGCAGCAGGTCATCACCTTTTATCTCCTTATGTGTGATTAATTCCTGATATAGCAGGAGAATATAAGTTAATATCCTCAAAGTTATAAATCTGTCCGGAGACGATTGGAACTCAAAAAATATTAAGAGATAAGCACAGCCTCCATTCTTTAATGTTATCTCCAGAACTACATCATTTTCTCTTTCCTGAAATAGTTCTGTAATATAGCTTTTATTAGGAGTATGAATACTGCTCAGGTCGGTATCTTTTACAAATTCCTGTTCATCGGCAAATCCTACAAGGAAATCTCTGACTATCTCAGGTCTTGTGAAGAGTTCCTTCAGGGTTTTATCGTGAATATTATGGTCTATTGGCTGTTTCTTATTATTTTTATTATCCATATATTAATTATACCATATTTTGCAAGGTGTATGAAGGTTTTCACAGGGTGTTCTGTTAAAATGTTCGTAACACTTCATCTCCTCAAAGGAAAAGACAGATTATGAGGAAGGGAAGAGAGAGAAGAAAAATGCCCCGAATAAGCCACTTTCTGAAGTATTTGCAGATATTATGGATGAGGAAGATCTTACCATGCCATGCCTTATGTGTAACTGGTAGGCTATATTTTACCTGTCTTATCTGTTTTGATACAGCCAGCTACAGAGATTAATCGGATTTCACAGGAAAGAGAAAATTGAGATAAAATTTTCTATGAATTATGATATGCGCAATTTTTATCTCTGTTATAGCACGAAGCTAAAACTGCAACCACTGGTTGCAGAAATTGGTTGGACTCATAATCTCATTATTATGGAAAAATGTAAAGACGATTTACAGCGTGAATTTTATATGCGAATGACAGGAAAATACGGATGGACAAAAAATGTTCTTATTCATCAGATAGAAAATCATACCTATGAAAAAACACTTGTCAACCAGACTAATTTTGAAGAAACTCTTCCCTTACCTGTTCGTGAAGCGGCAAAACTTGCAGTTAAAGATGAATATACGTTTGACTTTCTTGAGTTAAATGAAGAACATACTGAACGGCAGATGGAAAAAGCTTTACTTTTAACTGAAGCTAATATAAAAAAGAAACTGGCCTCTTATCTGGATGATGAATTATTGTCAGAACCGGTTGTCATGGAAAAGATATCCGGTGGAGATCTGATGATAACCTTCGGATATGAGGAGCCGGAATTTCATCCTGAAGATATTGCTGTAATCCTGAGGAATGGCCCCTTGCCTGGAAAAGTTTCCATTGTTAAATGTGAGGAAATACATAAAGGAGACAAATAATGGCAGAGAAAAAAATCCGTCATATAATGGGTCTGTCAGGCGGGAAAGACAGTACTGCCCTTGCAGTTCTTTTACATAAGGAAATCCCTGATATGGAATATTTCTTCTGTGATACTCAGAAAGAACTGTCTGAAACTTATGAATATCTTGAAAGGATAAAAGCGCGATTCGGACTGAAGATTAACTATCTGAGTCCTGAAAGGGGATTTGATTTCTGGCTGGATATGTAAGGCGGTTACCTTCCATCCCCCAGAACCAGATGGTGTACCAGGAAATTAAAGATAGAACCTCTTGAAAAATTCACAGGTGATGATGAAGCAGTAAGCTATGTCGGAATCCGTAGGAAATACGAATGGGTTAAACTGGCAGAAATTCATCCCGATTTATTTGCCGAAGCGGTGAAATATGAAAAAGAACACAGTGACGGCCGGATTTATACATGGACTGATACGGAAAGCCTTACGGATCTTCTCAAAAGAAAAGACAGGGTAATAGCAGATTATGAGGAAGCCCTGAAGAGGGAGAAGAAAAATGCACCGAATAAACCCCTTTCTGAAGTATTTGCAGATATTATGGATGAGGAAGATCTTACCATGCCATGCCTTATGTGTAACTGGTAGAAATTTACTTTTTTACCTTAAGCTTTTCTATGTCTTCTTTCGATAGGCCTGTTATCTCTGAAATTTCTTCTATTGTATAGTTCTTTTTCAATAATTTATTTGCTATTTCCAGGTCTCTTTCTTTTTTACCTTTTTTTATAGCCCTCTTTTCAAATTCTGTTATAACCATTTTGTTTTTCACCTCCTGATATTTTTCTATCTCTTCATAGATAAGCTCTTTGAATTTTTCATCCTTAAGCTGTAATATAATCTCTATAAACCTGAACATCTCTAATATTTCGTCTTCACTGTAGCCCTGCTCAAACATCAATCTTATGAGTTTTCTTTTGAATTTATATCTCAACTCTTCATCACTTTTACTTTCAAGCCCGTATTTAACTGCAAGGGTGACAAGGGCAAAAGGATTTGTCTGACTTAAGAGATATTCTTCCTCATAGTCTATGAGTTTTACTGTTCTGTATTTATAAGCAAGTTCTGTCTGGTAGAAATCATACTGAAATTTGAGGGGATAGCTTTTGCTTTTCCCCGTAAATACTGCAAGACTGACTATTTTTTGTCTGTATTTATCATAGATTCTGTAAAAATACCGGAACATCCTTTCCGGAAATTCCTTCTGTTTTGAAAACTGCACCTCAAGATGAACTATAATCCATTGCTCCTGACCGTTTTTCAGGCTTACTTTTACGAGTTTATCTACAAATCTTTTTGTGTCTTTAGATTTCGGAGCTATAGTTTGCAGTTCTTTTTCTAAAAAAGTATAACCTTCTGTAAAATCTATATCTATTGCCAGATCAGGCATATAGAAACAGGTGAACTGTTTAAAGAGTTTTTCTATTATTTCCTTCCATATTTCGTCAAACGTTGCCATAAGTTTATTTTATCATACTCATAAGGGAAGGTAAAGATTATCTTTTAATTCTGAAGCACTGAAGGTTATTCTTCCGACAAAATTCACTGTTCTACCATTCAGAGTATGATCGGAAAAATCAGGGATTTTCCCAGAGATTATTTCGATTACATAATAATAGACGAAGCACACCACGGAGCGGCAAGAACCTAAAGATATCTTATAGAATATTTTGATCCGAAATTTTTAAAGGGATATAAAAAAGATAATGGGACAGATGGAAGAAGATCTGATAAAATATTATAAAGACAGACTGAATATAGATTTACCGGCCCATGTGATAAATTATTTTGAAGACGGCTGAAGAGGTAAGATGATGATTGAATATGATAAAATAGTAAGAGACAGAATTC
>CALARM010000537.1 GCA_937888925.1 uncultured Synergistia bacterium
TGGATAATATTCCTTATTTTAACCATCCTGTTCAGGTTGCTCTTATGGCATTTAATAAAAAATTGTCTTCCTTTGCCATAAAGGCAAGTCTGTTACATGATGTTATTGAAGATACGCCTTTTACCATTACGGAACTGGAACAGGAAGGTATTAATTCTCATACGTTAGATATTGTTAAAGAAGTTACCAAAGATCCTCACGAAGATAGAAAATCTTATCTGGATCGTGTGGCAAATTTATCAGGAGAAGCAAAATTAATAAAATGTTTTGACAGGTATCATAATCTTTTGAGATCCTTTTCTATAAAGGATATAAAATTTCTGAACCGTTATATCAGGGAAACAGAAGAAATATATGTTCCCGCTTTTTCCAGATATGAAGAACTCTCAGATTTAAAGGTTTCTTTTAATATTTTATTACAGGAACTTAAGAAATTCAGAGACAGTTTACTTTTTTAGATTATTACTTAAGACTATGAGGTTAAATATGATGGCTGAACTGGAGAGAGGTATGATTATTAAATCATACACAATTGTCCGTCCTTTAGGGAAAGGTGGTATGGCACAGGTTTACCTTGGAAGTAAGAATTCCAGGTATTATGCTATAAAGGAAGTAAGTGAATTTTCCTCGTCAGACCAGGAAGAAGTAGCTATTAAGAGTTTCGAAAAGGAAGCAGACATTCTGAGTGATACAAGACATCCCGGATTACCTGTTTATTATGAAACTTTTATGTACGGGAACAAGATTTATCTGGTCATGGAATATATAGAAGGTAATTCTCTGGAGGAACTTATTAATTCTTTTCCTGTACCTATTGATATAAAAAGATCTGTCACATGGGCCATACATTTATGTGAAATATTATTTTATCTTCATACCCTTTCTCCTGAACCTGTAATATACAGAGATATGAAACCGGCCAATGTTATTATTACACATGATGGTAATGCAAGACTTGTAGATTTCGGTATTGCCAGAAGGTATGATCCATTGAAACATGCTGATACATTCAGGCTTGGTACACCCGGCTATGCTGCGCCTGAACAGTTTAAAAAAGACAGTCAAACAACTCCCGGTGCAGATATATATGCTCTCGGAGTTTTATTATATCAGACTATTACAAAATATGATCCTACTATAAATCCTTTTAAATTTCCTCCTGTAAGATCGTTAAATCCTTCAATACCAGAAAAATTGGAATGTATATTAAAAAAGGCAATGCATCCAGACTGTGGCAGAAGGTATAAAGATATAGATGAATTCAAAGATGAACTGATCCGGTTTTACGAGGAGAATTATGAACCTTTTATGTCGCCTTATGATCTGGAAAGCATATCTTATAAAAAATCTTCCGTTACGAGGCCAATAAGACCTTCTCAATCTATTCCTGATTACTCTTCCTCTCAATCAGTTCCTTCTTTAAATAAATTCACTCATCGACCTGTTGATTTGTTTTATAATATACCATCTGTTACTCCCAGACATGTAACTAATTTCCTTTATCTAAAAATTCTTGCAGATAGTTATGTGAGCCTGGCAATATTTTTATTGAATATCGCTCTTATTATGAGTTTTTTTTCCGATTATAAATGTTTAAAGGAAGCCAGATGTTTTAAAGGGGACCTTGTGTCTGCTCAGGCAGTTATTACAGGATATAAGCAATGTGTCTATTCTGCAAATACCATGGTTCATTATGCCCATGAATACACCTATACGTACTATGATACTGATAATAAACTTTATCAGGGAAAATCATATAGTCCATTTTTTAATTCTTATCAAATCAACCAGGATGTCCCGGTGGAATATGTAAAAAAAGATCCTTCTTTATCACGTCTCAAGGCGGCTAAATGTGGATATGAAACCTATACATTTACTACATATAATGTAAACGAAAGTGCCTGCAGAGTATACTATGTATTATATATAGTGGCAGCAGTGTTAATATTTCGTAATATAAAGAAAAGAATTAATACATTTATACTGATAAAGGATGGTAAAATAGGTCGTGGAACATTAGTAAATAAAGATTTTTCTAAATCTCTATGTTATTTTGAGCTTACTGCAGAAGATGGGAGATACTTAAAAACTGTGTCTGTAAAACCTTACTACTTTGATACCTATACTGCAGGGCAGCAGGTCAGTCTTATTTATGATCCTTCCAGTTACCAGACTGTAGAAATTCTTCAGGATATAAAGTTTTTAGATTCTTCAGGCAATCTTAAAGATGGTTCTTCCTTAAGTGTTCCGTTCATTTTATTGAATATTTACATTACTATTTTTATTATAACATTATATTGGTCTTATTGATTGACTTTTACTATTTTTTTTACTAACATATAATCCTAAGAATATTTAAAGAAACAGGGGAGATGATAATGAAAATACAGGCAAATAATGTACATAATCAGGTTTTTCTCGACAAAACATCAGGAAAAAAAGAACAGAGTGAACCGAAAGAACAGGTAATCCTGGGCTCTACCTATACCACACCGGAATTTCTAAAAAAACCTCCTGCCCTTACCATTACCGATGGTGAAATAAAAACAGAAGAAACTCTTCCGAAATCAAGAGAAGAACTGGCAGAAGGTGGATATTTTAAAGCCATACCCGGACAATATAACCTTGACGGAAGTCTGGGAGGCAGTCTTTATCCTGACTCTTACGGCAGAATAAAACATATGGCTTTTCAGTTCGGCAATAAAGAATTTGATAAAGACCTCTGGCCAAAGACAAGAGAAGCTGTGATGGGCGTGTATAAAACGCTTTTTGCCAGTATGTCTCCCGATACGAAATTTACTATTATTGTTCCCAATAAAGAAAGTGAAGAGATCTGTAAAGAGCTTGTAAGGGATTGTAACCCCCAGAATCCTGAAAGGATAAAAATAGAGAATGCCAGTGCTCCTACAGGTTTTTCCATATGGATAAGAGATTCTATGATACCGGTACAGGGAAAAGACGGCAAGTCGAAATTGATTATTCAGGATAGAACCTACTACCCTGGAAAGGATGATAAAATAGTTCCGGAATTTATAGATAAAGCACATGATGATATTTCATCTGTCCATAATCCGATACTCAGAATAGATGGAGGTAATGTGCTTAGTAACAAAACTCATGCCTTTGTCGGCATAGATTCTGCTGTTCAAACAACAGATCTCCTGAAAGAACTTGCTCTCAATCAGGGAAATAAAGAGAATATAATAAGGTTTTATGAGTCAAAATCAGGGAAAGAAGTAGTAGAAGGAGATAAAACAGAAACTGATAAACAGGCGACCCTGGAAGAGATGTGGCATGATATTGCTCCTATGATTTTTGAAAGTGAATTCAATAGAAAGATCTATGTAGTAGGTAATGATGATCCTTCAACTCCTGATGTGGTGGAGACACAGCCTGTATTTCATATAGATATGTGTACAACTCCCATAGGAGAAGATACCTTTATCGTTGGAGATCCTCAGATGGCCATTGATATACTTAAAAATCTTTCCCCTGATGAAGTAGAAAAACTTAATAAAGAAGTAGCGGAAAAAGCAGGACTTAAGAACAGTGATAATCTGATAGGCCGTCTTATAGATGCAAATAATGATAAAGAATACAAAGGGAATTTCGATAACCTTGCAAAAGAATTAAAAGATAAGGGATATAATGTACATCGTATGCCATATCTGTCAGGCCTCCGCACTACATGGAGCCTTCCTTACCTGACCTATAATAACTGTATACAGGAAAATTATATAGATGACAGTGGAAAGCAGGTAAAAAAGGTTTATCTACCTCTTTATGGTATGGAACCACTTGATAAAATAGCGGTAAATACTTACGAAAAATTCGGCTATGAAGTGATTCCCCTTGATATGGCTGCCATAACTATTCTTGAAGGAGCCATAAGATGTTCCGCCTATCCTGTTGATAGAACCTGGACCAGTGAGCAGTGACCAGTGACCAGTGAGCAGTGACCAGTGAGCAGTGACCAGTGAGCAGTGACCAGTTATCAGTTATCAGTGAGCAGTTACCAGTTACCAGTGAGGGTAATTAATTTAAAGGTTTACCACACATTACATGCCACTATTACAGTGAATATTGGTGAAAGGATGTATTGGTTTTGAAAAAAAATATTTTCTTGATTTTTTTGCTTTTTATTTTTTCTATTCCATGTTTTGCCGCAGAAAAAAATTTACCTGACGGATATGATAAGGTAAAGCTGTTAGACACTTTTGAACAGGTAAATGCCGTATATAATAATAATCTCCTTAAAATAAATCTCCCTGGCCCATTCAAATCAAATCTCTATGTTTTACAACTCGATGACCCATATATAAAAGAAGTAGATTTTGAATTTTCCAAAGGACGTCTCGTATGGATCTGTATCAGGTATAAAACAACTACAGGTCAATGGAATAGCCCTCAGATAGTAGGTTTCGGCGACTATCCTTTTGAAACTATGGAAGAAAAATTTGTCTCTCAATACGGAGAGCCTGATGATACGGATGACGGAGAAAAACGCAGAGCAGATACTATTACCGACATATGGAAGATATGGATCTGGACAAATGAGAAAGTTGTCATGGAATTTGAAGGGAAATGCCATTTCTCTATGGGACAGCAGGGAGCCTATGTCTATACTCAGAATATTTATCCGAAAGAACTGCAAGAAAAGCTTAAAGCAATAAGAGATAAGTGAGTAGTGAAGAGTGAGTAGGAGTATAACTTTACTCACTACTCACTTATTATTTTCCCCAGAAATCTTCATCTAAAACCAGTTTTTCTATATATTCATTTTCACCTGGATTTGCAAATTTTATATATAATACAGGAGGGGCATCTTTCGGTATTGCTACAATTAAAGTTCCCAGAGTACGGGTCTTTTCCGGCGTACTTCCTGTTCTCCATATACTGTTATCAGGGCCGTCATGGATATCACTGCTGAATTCTATAAAATCTTCCATTGTAAACAGGTCTTTATGATTTTCCAGCAGTTCTTTAATGCGATTATATCTTACATAACTGCTTTCA
>CALARM010000538.1 GCA_937888925.1 uncultured Synergistia bacterium
ACGAAGACCATAACAGGTTTTTTTGGATAATTGAAACAAATTTTTCACTCCCGGATATGCTGATTAGTGAGTGGTGAGTGGTGAGTGGTGAGCAGATTAACTCACTACCTTACACAGGCACACTTTTCATCAGATATTTTTTTATTTATATAGAATATTATTATATAATACTATAGTAATTCAGTCAACTATAAATTTCGTCGAAATACTCTGCTGGCATCGTGACGAGTGATGCTTTATAATCGTGATGCGTGATGCGTGATGCGTATTTTCACCGGTACCGGGCGACCACAGGGGGTCGCCCCTACTTTTCACTTTTCACTTTTCACTCCTCAATCCTCACTCTCATCTAATATAGAAACTTTTATAACATCCTCCCTTGGAATGACTGTTTCAAGTTTCACTGTTATTAAATCTCCGGCAGTATACTTTTTTTCATAATTTGTAGAATTCGGGCTGTTAAGTTCCAGGAAATAGTCTTTCAAAATAAACACTATCCTGTCAGAAAGATTCTGTAATACAATTGCCCTGATAGAAGAACCAATCATGTTCTTCAGATATTTAAGCAACCAGTATCTCTTTCTGTTTCTTGTAATCATATTTACAGAATCAAGTATCTGTTCCGAACACATTATAATTTCTTCCAGTTCCCTGTTTGTATAAGAATAAGGTTTTTTGTTAAGAAAACTTTTTAACTGCCTGTGTATAATAAGATCATTATATCTTCTTATAGGAGATGTCATCTGGGTATAACAGTCTATGCCCAGACCATAATGATAAAGCGGCACAATGCCTGCTTCGGATTTCTTAAAGTACTTTCTCTGCTGATAAAAATTAACAGGATCATATGTATCTGAAAGGACACAACTATCATCTAAAGGAGGCTGACTCCGGTAAATAATCGGGATGGCATTTGCTTTGCAGAAACTGGCAGTTATATCATTGGCAGCTATCATCATCTCGGAAACCAGCTTATGAGAAGGTGTTTCCCTGTCATATATTTCCATAGTAATCTCTTTATTTTCATCCACCTTGATTTCCAGTTCAGGCGTATAAAAAAGCTTTGCTCCTCCTGCTTTCCTTTTTTCTCTCATTTTTTCACTTATCTTATAAAGTATATTAAAATCTGATTCATGACCGATCAATTCATCTACTTTATCATAAGTAAAACGATCCTTTACCTTTATGAAAGTTTCCTTTATCTCATAGTTCTTCATATTATACCTGTTATCAATGTCTATCATAACAGAAATAGCAGGCCTTAATTCATCTTTTCGAAGACTGAAGAGACTGTTGGCAAGTTCCTGAGGAAACATATTGATTTTATTTTCAGGAAGATAAACAGAGGTAAATCTTTCTTTTGCTTCCTGATCAAGGGCTGTACCCGGTGCTATATAATGGGAAACATCTGTTATATGTATGCCGATTTTATAACCGTCAGAAGTTTTTTCTATACTCAGAGCATCATCCATATCTTCAGTACTGTCACTGTCTATAGTAAAGGAATAAAGGTCAGATAAATTCAGTCTGGAATTCACATCAAATTCTGTACCTTTAACAATATTTATAGCTTCAGCCAATATATCCCGGTGAAAAGTTATCGGTATCTGATGCTGATGTAATTCAAGACATTCATCTTCATCCCATATACCGGCTTTTACAAGCAATCTGAAATGTATATTCTGGCCTGATATATCTGCTTTTTGCAGAAGTTCCGATACTGATTTATGATGTCTGCTTTCCAGTTTATGGAGAGCCACATGTTTCAATTTTGATATATAGGATTCTATCTCACTATCTGTCTCAACAGGGCAGACACCTTTCCATACTTTTTTAAGCCAGTCTACTATCTTTCTGGTTCTTTCTTCTTTTTCTTTCTCTGCCTGAAGCATTTGAATAATCTGTTCAACATGTTCGGGAGAATTAGGATAAAAAGAAGACTTTTTTGCTTTAAAAAAGATAATATCTTCCTGTAAAGCTCTGAATACACCGGCTATCTGATTTGAAGTAAAACCTTTACCGAAATTCAATTCAGCCAGTTCTTCAACACTGTAAGAGCCTCCCTCTTCACTCAATAATTCCCAGATATCTTTAAGAGGCATACTGGATTTCAAGTTATCCCTTTCTTCATTTATTTCTTTTAATAATCTTACAAGTTCTTCTCTGGATAATCTCGTGTCAAGAGTATATTCAGAAGGGAAAAAAACCTTATCTTTCGGTAAAGAAATCTCTTTATTTTCACATAATAATCTGAGTTTATCCGCCTTACATTCAAGACATAAGGCAACGGAACTTTTATTATCCTTTTTAAATTCCACAACTGTTCCTTTATAAATCATAAAAAGCCTCAATTTCTATTTTAAATTATCAATCTAATAATGATGGTGGGGCTGATGGGGGTCATCAGATACGTTAAATCCTCCTACATTTCCTTCCATCTCTTTCTTAAACTCTTCTGACATACCAATAACCTGCCCCGGTATTTTTCCTCCGTGTTCTTTAAGCATTTTTCTATACTGAAGTATAAGATTTATCTCTCCCGCATCAAGCCAGATTCCATGATTAAAACAGCAGTGATCTATCCATATACCTGATGAAGAATCAAACTGAATATTCATCATCATATGCGAGCACACTGGACATGGCCTCAAATCCCTGGGGGACATAAATTTATTTCTAATAGTCAAATTTTCTTCCGTATAGCTAAACAATCCTTCAAGTTCTTCTTCTTCTTTTTTGAGTAACTGCGGGAATGTATCACTGTTTACCCAGAGTCCGCTGCATTCATTACAGATAAAAAAAGAACTGGTTGTAAGCCTGTTTTCTATCAGGTTAATATCACATGTAGGACATTTAGGAAAATTGATGGGGCCCGTATAGGCCTGCTCCTGAGGAACAGGATTGTCCATAAAAAATTTTATTATTTTCAATAAAAAACTCATATATAATCCCCTCCTGCTTTGATTTTCGAATCTGTTTTATACTCTGTATAATCTCTGGTTTCATATTTATAGTGTATTAGAATTTAAATAATGGGTGATGCGTAATTCGTAATTGGTTATTATCCCTTCGCATCACACATCACGCTTTACACATTACGAAATTATATGAAATTAACTATAAAAATGTTACAGAGTCATTTTTTCTTTGACAGAGATCATTTTTTATATTATCATAGTGAATAGTTGGGGTCAAGGTAAAATAGTTTAAAAGACTACTATAAAATTATATAGATTCAGAAGGGAATTTGAATATGATAGATTTCAATGATTTTCGCCAGGGAGCAGATATAAGAGTAATAGGTGTCGGAGGAGGAGGATGTAACACTATTACCAGAATGATAGACATGGGGGTTCAGGGTGTTAACTTTATAGCTATAAATACTGATATACAGAGTCTGAATACCTGTAAAGCCGATATAAAGTTGCAAATGGGAGTAAAACTTACAAATGGACTGGGAACAGGCTCCAATCCTGACTTAGGAGAAAAAGCAGCGGAAGAAAATAAAAAAGATATTGAACACCTTATAGAAGGGGCAGACATGGTGTTTATCATTGCCGGTATGGGAGGCGGAACAGGTACAGGTGCATCTCCTGTAGTGGCTGAAATAGCTAAATCTATGGATATACTGACAGTAGGTGTCGTCACAAAACCATTCAAATTCGAACTTTCCCGTAAAATGAAAATAGCAGAAATGGGTATAGATAGCCTAAAAAGCTGTGTGGACACACTTATAACAGTACCAAACCAGAAGCTTGTTGAAATTTCCAAAGCTAAAGTCACTTTTAAAGAAGCTATGGCAAAGGCAGACGATGTTCTGCGCCAGGCTATACAGGGAATTACAGATTTAATAATTTTTCCCGGTGAGATAAATGTAGACTTTGCAGATATAAGGACAATAATGAGTAATGCAGGTTCTGCCCTTATAGGTATAGGTGAAGCAAGCGGTGACAACAAAGCACAGAATTCCGCTTTAATGGCAATATCCAGTCCTTTTTTAGATGCCCAGATAAGTAATGCAAAAAGGGTTTTATTTAATATAACAGGCGGAGAGGCTCTGACCCTGGAAGAAATACGTATAGCTTCGGAAATAATATCAAATTCTGTCGATCCTCAGGCTTCTGCTGTTATTTTCGGAACAGCCCTTGATGAATCTATGGAAGATGAAATAAGCATAACAGTCATCGCAACAGGCCTGGATGATTATTAAAAGTGAAAAGTGAGTAATAAATTATTTAGATAAACTCCTTCTACATAATGTTTATTTAAAGCCTTATTTTATACCATTAAAAATGAACATTCCTGTATCTTTAAATTACTGGTAATTCATTTTTCATCCTTCCTGCTTAACTCTTTCCTTCCATAGGTATAATTTTCTGTTTTGGAGTTTCCAGAATAACCTTTGTATAAGAAGGAACAGATGACGTAATCCACACATTACCTCCTATAACAGAACCTTTACCTATAACAGTTTTTCCTCCCAGTATAGTAGCATTGGAATATATAATAACATCATCTTCTATAGTAGGATGTCTTTTTATGTTTCTGATGATATTGCCGTTTCCATCTTTAGGGAAACTCAAAGCACCCAGTGTTACACTCTGATATATACGTACATTATTTCCTATATCAGTAGTTTCACCTATAACAACACCTGTAGCATGATCTATAAAGAAATAATTTCCAATCTTTGCTCCCGGATGTATATCGGCTCCTGTAATACTATGGGCGTATTCCGTCATTATCCTGGGTATCATAGGTATTTTTTGAAGCAATAATTCATGGGCAATTCTATAGATTGTTATGGCTTTTAACCCGGGATAACAGAATATGATTTCTTCTTTACTTTTAGCTGCAGGATCTCCCGTATAGGTTGCTTCTACATCCAGAGCAAGTATTCTTCTGAGATCCGGTAATTTTTTTATAAATTTACCTGCTTCCTGCCTTGCCACCAGGTCACATTCTTTACAGGAATGTTCTTTTATTGCAGCACATTCATGCATAAGAGATCTGGCTATCTGTGTGGAAAGGAGATTATAAATTTTGCTTATCTGATTGCCGAGATAATAAGACAGATTATTCCAGTAAAGTTCCTGATGACCGAAATATCCCGGATAAATTATAGTATCAAGTATTTTAATAATGTCAATTATAGATTGAGTGGAAGGAATCATAGAATACCCGACATGATCGGGAGAATTAGGCTCTTTTAATGTCTTAATAAGTTCTTCAACTATATAAGGCATCTCACCGGTAAAATTATCCTGTTCCATAGTAACACGTTTACATGCGTCATAACATATTAAATTTTTGTCTGACATAAACAACACCGCCCTTATAGTCGTGATGCGTGATGCGTGATGCGTATTTCATATCCAGGGCGTTTAATTAAACGCCCCTACTCACTTTTCACTATTCACTATTATAAATCTTCTTCTCAGGTAAATAAAAACCTTTTAAAATTAAATAAAAAAAGGATTTAAAAAGATTTTTGTAGAAATTATTTAGAAAAAATTATAGGATGTAATTACTATGGATAATATGGAAACTTTAAGAAACGGTGAAGTACTTCAACAGAGATATATTATTGATGAATGTATCAAATCGGATTCCAGAGGAGCTGTCTATAAAGCTCATGATAAATCCCTTAATAAAATGTGCTGTATAAAAGAAGTGTTTAATTTCCACAAAACAGTGAGAGAAAAAAGAGATGCAAAGAGACAATTTGAAAAAGAAGCAAAAATCCTTTATGAAATTCGCCATAAAAAATTACCGAAAATACTGGAATATTTCGGCACAGACGAACGGTCTTATTTTGTCATGGAATATATCTATGGCTATGATTTGAATAATGCTTTTATAAAAGAAGGAACTTTTTCTTTTCCTCCTGACAGAGTAATAACATGGATGCTGGAAGTGTGTGATCTGCTGGATCATTTACATAATCATTACGATAAATTTATATTCAGAGATCTGAAACCTTCAAATATTATGATAAATGAACTGGATGGTTCTATAAAACTGGTAGATTTCGGACTTGCCCATAATTTAAAAACAGATAATACGATAAAACTGGAAACAAGAGGTTATAATGCTCCTGAACTGGAAGAAGGGCAGATAGATGTAAGAAGTGATGTCTACTCGCTTGGAGCAACCATGTATTATTTGCTTACAGGTGTGGTGCCGGTGCCTCCTCAGATAAAACCTGTAAAAGAACTTAATCCTGATATCTCAAAGCCTCTGAACAATATTATTATGAAAGCCCTTGAGATATCACCTGAAGACAGACATCAAAATATCAGAGAAATATATAATGAACTCCTTATGTGCGGTGCAAAGATCAAAGGTGGTACTGCTCAGAAAGATGCCATAGATACACTTATTGCTCAGCTCAGCCAGTCTGACGTAGAGTTAAGAAAATCTGCGGTACGATCTCTTGCCGGGATAGATGATGATAATATACTTGGACCTCTTATAAATAAATTAAAAGAAGAAACTGATGGTGCGGTAAAAAAAGAAATAGTACTGGCGTTAAAAAATTTCAGCGAAGATAAAGATATTGTAATAAAATCCATCTGTGATGCCTTTAAAGTTGAACAAAAGCCTGAGGTAAAGGCAGCCATGGCAGAAGTACTCGGTGAATTCAAAGCAAGAGAAAGTATTGACATACTCATCGGAGCCCTGAACGACCAGTTTGCCGATGTTCAGTTAGGAGCAATTGGTGCCCTGGGAAATATAGGAGATAAAAAAGCACTCGATCCTTTATTTGATCATTACAAAAATAAAAATTTCATATTTCGTGATGATGTTCGTGGAGCTATTGAGAAAATAGACAGTAAATTTCTTAATCTATGGGAAGAGGCAGAAGAAAGCCAGAAGCTAAGTAATTTGCAGAAGAAAAACATATTAATCGGCATATCGGTATTTGTGTTAATAATTATAATCATTCTGTCTATGAAGTTTATACCTCCTTATATAAGAGAAAATAAAATAAATGCAAATCTGATTAAAGGTAAAGAATATTTTGAAAAAGAGGATAATAAAAGTGCTTACGAAATTTTTAAAGAAATAGTAAAACTGAATGGTAAAGATCCAAGAGGTCAGTACTGGCTTGGAATGACCTGTATTAAACTGGAGAAATATGATGAAGCCCTTAAAGCTATGGAAGAAGCAGTAAAATATGATGGAGAAAACTCTGATTACAGAACCGGCCTTGGTAAAGCTCTTATAAACATGGGACTTTATGACAGAGCCATAAATGAACTGGAACGTGTAATCAATGTAAAGAAAGATGCTGATGAGGCCTATCTATATCTGGGACAGGCCTGTTTTAACTCCGGTAAAAAGGAAAAAGCAAAAGAATATTTTACCTGTTGTATTAATAATTTCCCCAAAAGTTCTGCCGCTCTTGAAGCAAACAAATATATATCCATGATGAATACCGCCGAGACAACTACGACTGCAACGACAACTGGCTCTGCAAAACTGGAGGAAGCAAATGATTATTTATTCAACAAAGGAAATTATGATAAAGCCATTCAAAAATTCGATGAAATTTTATCGGAAAACCCGAATGAAATTGAAGCACACTTTGGCAGAGGTATGGCATATTACAAGAAAAACGATATAAATGCAGCTAAAGAAGAATTCACCAGGGTTCTTCAAAGTAATTTTAACCATCCGGGAGCCTGTATAGCTATGGGAGGATTATGTGTAAATGAAAATGATCCGGAAAAGGCAATTGAATTGACCGGCAGAGGACTTTCATCAAATCCTGACATGTATATAGGATATTATATCCGCGGGATAGCATACGGAAAAACCGGGAAAAGAACTGAAGCACTTGCTGATTTCAAGAAATATTTAGACTATGCCCCGGACGATCAAACTTCCGAAGAGGTAAAAGAATGGATAAAAACGCTGGAAGGAACTAAATAATGTCAGCCTGTTCTAAATGCGGAGAAGAGAACAAAGAAGAAGCAAAATTCTGTAATGGCTGCGGTTCAAGCCTCTTGATTGATCCTTCCGATTTTGCACCGGTAGAACCATTAACATCCAATCATATACTTATTGAAAGATACCGCATTGAAGAACTGATCAAATCCGGTGGTATGGGGGCTGTTTACAAAGGTCATGATCTGCGTCTCCATAAGATAATTGCCATAAAAGAATTGATAAAACTATCTATGTCTCACAGGGAAAGACAGGAAGACATAAAAAGATTTGAAAGAGAAGCCAGTATTCTCGCAAATTTACATCATAAATATTTGCCAAGGGTTATAGATTATTTCACAGTAGAAAATAAATATTATCTTGTTATGGATTTTATAGAAGGACAGGATCTTAATACTGTTCTTTGTACAGACGGTGATCCTGCACTGCCTGAAGACAGAGTTTTGCCATGGATTATTCAAATCTGCGAGGTTATGGATTATCTCCACAATCAGTCACCTCCTATTATATACAGGGATCTGAAACCTTCCAATATTATGGTAATTAATGCAGAGGAAACTGTAAAACTTGTAGATTTCGGGATAGCCCGTTCAATAGATCCTGAATATTATACAAGTAATACAATAATAGGAACACTTGGCTATGCACCTTTAGAACAATATCAGGGAAAAGCTGAAATAAGAAGCGACATATATGCTCTCGGCGCAACAATGCATCATTTACTTACAGGCCAGAAACCAATACCTTTTGATTTTAAACCTGTTAAAAACATGAACAATAAAATTTCTGAAAGAATGAATAATATAGTAATGAAAGCACTGAGTACACAACCGGAAGACAGATTTTCCAGTATAAAAGAATTACAGGACGCTCTCACAGGCAGGATAGATATAGTTATAGGCGATGCAAAACACATGAAGCAATTGGAAATACTTATTATGCAGCTTAATGTGCAAAATCAGGAATTAAAAAAACTTGCCATTAAATCCCTTGCAGAGATAAATACCGAACAGGTCATTCAACCTCTCATAAATACATTCAAAAACGATGAAGACTGGAAGATCAGGAGAGAAGCATTATTAGCTCTGGAAAAATTTAAGGACAAAAAAATTTCGGAAGCTTTATATGAGAGATTAAATCCTGAAAAACATACTGAAGTAAAATCACATATTATCAGAGTTCTCGGAGAAATCAGAGTGGCAGAAGCAGTCGATTTAATTATAGAAACTCTCGATGATCCTTCTTCAGATATAAAATGGCGCTCCATAATTGCCCTGGGTAATATAGGAGATAAAAAAGCCCTTGAGCCACTCTTTAATATAGTAAAAAAAGACGATGGCTTTCGAGATGATGCGAAGGCCAGTATAGAAAAGATAGACCCTGAATTTCTGGAAAGCTGGAAACAGGCAGAAGAAGCCAAAAAAAATAAAATTGCAGAAAAAAATACAATAAAAGCTATCGTTTTTACATGTATAATATTGATTGCAGGCCTCATGATATTTAAATTTGCTTCAGAAGCCTTTAATAAATATAAAATAGAAAAAAATATTACAAAAGGAGAACAGTATATCTCCTCAAAAAACTACGAAGAAGCTCTGCATATATTTCAGGAAATAGTAAAATCAAATCCGAAGGAAGGCAGGGTCTATTATAATCTGGGCGTTATTTACCTGAATAAAAATCAGAAAAATGAAGCTATGGAAGCAATGGGGAAAGCTATAAAACTTGATGAAACAAATCTATATTATAAAATAGGAATGGCAAAAACTTTTATAGCTAAAGGAAATACTTATTCAGCCATATCAGGACTGGAAAAAGTAATTTCATTAAATAAAAATATATCTGATGCTTATCTGTATCTCGGAGAAGCTTATTATAAAAAAGGGAATAAAGATAAAGCTATGTCCAATTTTAATTATTGTATAGAAAAATTTCCCCGTACAGAAAGTGCTGCAGTTTCTGCAGACTGGATTGCAAAATTAAATTCAAAGAATAATGAAAGAAACTCTATTATATCAGTTCTACTGGAAGAAGGGAATAATTTTTTATATCAAAAAAAATACAAAGAAGCTTTATCTAAATTTGACGAAGTTTTAAGTAAAAACCCGGCTGAAGCGGAAGCCTATTTCGGGAAAGCTATGGCTTATTATGATACAGGTGATTATGATAATGCAGAGATACACTTCAAACAGGTTATATCAATAGATTTTAACCATGTAAAAGCAAATACGGTGCTGGCAGGAATATATTTAAAAAAAGAAAATTATGATAAGGTGATTGAATATGCGACTAAAGCAATTAACCGGGACCAGTCACAACCTGAGGCGTATTATATAAGAGGTATAGCCTTCTACAATAAAGGTAAAGAAGATGAAGCTCTGGCCGATTTCAGGAAGTATCTGGATATTGCTCCGTCTTCTCAGGAAGCGCAATCTGTAAACAAGTGGATAAAAGAAATTGAGAAAAGAAAAAAATAAAGAACATAATGTGTGATGCGTGAAGAACAGATACACAGAAAGGAATATATATGACAATATTAATTTACATAATACTGGCTATCACAGGATTAATACTGGCAATAGGATCTGCATATTTTTTAATTAAAGGCTATGGAATTAAAAATTTTATAGTCTATTCCCTGAGTTGTCTCCTCGTTTATCTATGCGGTTTTATCATAATATGGGTTGGTTCTCTTCTGAAGAATAATCTCGGTATATTTGCTTCTCTTATTTCCTTAACAGGTTATCTTATTGTTTACATATTAACATGTATTGTACTCTTTGGAATAGTTTCCACGATTCCATCTATGGAGTTTCACAAAAATATTAAATCTATCAATTATTATTCTCTTTCTCTGATAACTTTTATGGTCATTATCATAATATGGTGTATTGTTTCCTATGGAGGCAGTCATGAAGGCATGAACGGCCAGATGGAAAGGGGCCTGATTAATCGTAATTTTCTGCCTGCTCCGTCAGAGGTAATATCAGAAGGATTTGAAATGCTGACAAAAAGATATATAGAAAGACCGGAAAAAGATTTTTATATAAATTTATGGACCAGTATTGTGAGAATCATGTGGGGTTTCGGTGTTGCAGTGGCACTGGCGGTGCCGCTCGGTATATTAATGGGAAGCTTCAAACAGATAGAGGCTCTCTTCGAACCACTCTTTGCATTTATAAGATATATGCCTCCCACTGCTTTTATTCCTCTTGCTATAATATGGGCACCGACAATAGAAAGTGTTCCGAGTATTTTAATCTTTATAGGAGTATTCTTTTATCTTCTGGTTCTTATAATGGATCATGTGGCAAATGTTCAGAAAGAACTCCTTGAAACCTCTTATACACTGGGTGCAAATAAACTTGAAGTTCTTACACTGGTTATTTATCCTGCAATTATGCCGGGGGTAGTGGACAGTTCCAAAGCTATGATAGGGGCAGCATGGACATATTTAATAGCTGCCGAACTGGTAGGGGCAGGCAAAGGGATCGGATATACTATTTCAATAGCTCAGAGATATTCTCAGACAGGCAGAGTCTTTGTAAGCATAATAATTATAGGTATTATAGGCATAATAACGAACAGTCTTTTTGAGCTTTTATACAGATGGCTGTTTCCATGGAAAAGGACGGAAAGGTAGAGATCAGTAAACAGTGACCAGTGAGCAGTTATCAGTGACCAGCGAACCCTGAGTTCGCCCGGTGAGCAGTGAGTCGTGAAAAATAAAGGGTGATACCACCTGTAACGCGTAACGCGTTACGATTACCACGCATCACTCTATAAAAAGGAGACATCATGAATAATACAACTGAAAATTCACATAAAATCTGTCAGAAATGCAGTGAGAAAATAGATAAATATCCCTGTACATTCTGCGGTTATAAAGAAGAAAAACAGATTAAACTGCAGGTAAATAGCCTGAGTCAGACTTTTACCACCTATTCGGGTGCAGAGGTCAAAGCAATGGAGAATCTTGATTTGACTATGTATAAAGGAGAATTTCTCACGCTGGTAGGGCCTTCAGGATGCGGGAAAAGTACTTTTTTACGAATAGTAGCAGGTCTTGACACACCTGCAGCAGGCACAATAATACTGGACGGGAAGCCTGTAACAGGGCCCGGTCAGGACAGAGGAATGGTATTTCAAAAATACACATCCTTTCCCTGGCTTACAGTCGGAGAAAATGTAGCATTACCCCTTCATATTGCAGACAGATTAATGCCTTTTCTCATATCCAGGCACAAACTGGTTTATTCCTTATTTTATTCCCTCTGGCCTTCATTCAGAAAAAGAGAAGATGAAATAAAAGCAAAAGTAATGGAACATCTTACAGATGTAGGCCTTGAAAAATTCATAAATGTCTTCCCCGGATCTCTATCGGGAGGTATGCAGCAGAGGGTTGCCATAGCAAGAACCATTGCAAGCGGGCCAAGTATACTCCTTATGGATGAGCCATTCGGTGCCCTTGATGCACAGACAAGGGTTCAGATGCAGGAACTGCTCATTGAAGTATGCCATAAAGGTAAATGCACGGTAATGTTTGTAACACATGACATAGAAGAATCCATATATCTTGCCGATAGAGTCGTAGTATTTTCCGCCAGACCGACCCATGTTAAAGAAATAATAGAAATCCCCTTCGGAAGACCAAGAAGTCAGGACATAAAAACAAGCCCGGAATTTGAAGAGATAGAAGTGAAAATAATGAGATCCATAAAGGATGAATATAAAAAGATGTAAAATCGTAACGGGTAACGGGTGACGGGTGACGCGTGAATACTGGATGACCGATCATAATAAATCTCATTTCAATAAAAAACCTTGATTTTTCTTCCATTAACATATAAAATACGTTATAGTTAGTTTCACAACGGGCATGACCGGTTCGGCCACAACGAAGTATGGGGGAATCCGTTCCTCCCGTTACGCGTTACGAAATAAACTATAAATACTTTTATCCGGAGGATTATTATGAATGACATAAAAGAAGTTCGTGTTCGCTTTGCTCCAAGCCCTACAGGAGAACCACATATAGGTAATATACGGACAGTTGTATTTAACTGGCTTTTTGCCAAAAAACATAAGGGAAAATTTATACTCAGAATTGAAGATACTGACAGAAACCGTTATCAGCCGGAAACAGTAGATGTTATAAAGAACAGTCTCAGATGGCTGAACCTTACGTGGGATGAAGGGCCAGATGTGGGAGGCCCCGTCGGGCCATATACTCAATCGGAAAGACTCCACCTTTATAAAGAGGCTGCGGAAAAGCTGGTAGAAACAGGTCATGCCTACAGATGTAACTGTTCATCGGAAAGACTTGAACAGGTGAGAAAAGAAACAAACGGCTATGACAGACATTGCCGTAATCTCCCTGAAGGTGCAGTATCAAAAGAAGAACCTCATGTAATAAGACTTAAGGTACCTACTGACGGTCAGACAGTAGTAAAAGACCTTCTGAAAGGTGATATAGTATTTGAAAACAGTAGCCAGCAGGATCTCATATTACTTAAAAGTGACGGATTTCCCACTTACCATCTCGCAGTTGTCGTAGATGATGCGGCTATGGGAATTACCCATATCATAAGAGGTGATGACTGGATTCCCACTGCTCCCATTCATGTTCTTCTCTATAACTCTTTTAATTATAATATACCTGTTTTCTGTCATGTACCTCTTGTTATAGCGGAAGACGGTAAAAAACTCAGCAAAAGACATGGCGCAACGTCAATAAGTGAATTTAAAGCAGGCGGTTATATACCTGAAGCACTGTTAAATTTCCTTGCTCTTCTTGGCTGGGCTCCAAGTGAAGGAGATACGCAGGAAATATTCACCGTAGAAGAGCTTATAGAGAAATTCGCCCTGGAAAGAGTAAATGTGGCACGGGCATGTTTTTCCTATACAAAACTGAACTGGATGAATGGTGTTTATATAAGAGATATGGATAAGGAAAAACTCTTAAATCTCCTTATACCTCTCTGGAAGGAAGCAGGCTATATTACATCTGAAAAGGAACATCGGGAAAAACTCATGAAACTGACTGAACTCCTTCAGCCGAGACTCAAGGTTCTTACAGAAGCAGTTCCTATGGCTAAATTTGCTTTCATAGATTTCGATATAAGCGATAAAAACAAAATCATAGGAAAACAGATGACAGCAGAAGAAAGTATTAAAGCTTTCCAGAGAGTCTATGATACCTTTTCAACTATGGATAATTTCAGCGAAGATAACATAAAAGAAAAATTGGAAGCCTTACTTACCGAGTTATCACTCGGGCCGAAACAGCTCTATAATATATTAAGGTGGGCATTGACAGGAGAAAAGAATTCTCCCCCTCTCTTCGGCACAATTGAAGCGACAGGTAAAGAGAAGAGTCTTGAGAGGATTAATAAAGCCATAGAAATGTTGAAAAATCAGTAAATATTTATTCGTAACGCGTGACGCGTGACGCGTGACGCGTTACAGGTTCTTTCCGCATTCGGTACAGTATTTAAGATTTGCTCCACATATGGTACCACAGGCAGGACATTTAATTACCGGAGCGGATACAGTAACGGGTTCAATGTATACTGTTTGTCTCATATCTCTCAGAGGCTTCTCACATGAAGGGCAGTAAGACAGAGATTCATTACATACAGCGCCGCATTTGCTGCATTTCACTTTATCCGTCGTCCTGGAAACTTCAGTATTAAATGGTTTATTAAAAAATGAATTACAATGAGGACAGACATTATAACTCTGATGGCATATAGTGTTACAGGAAGGACACATTTTTTCAAGAGCCATATCATCTCTAAGACTGATAGTATCTTTTACTTTATTTAATATGGTTTCACAGTTGACGCAGAAAGCCACATGAGGCGGACAGACAGTTCCACATCGAGGGCAGTTTTTCCCGCCGGTTGTACTGCTGGTTCTGACATTATAAAAACGTCCCGGGTCTTTCTTGAATTCAAGAAATATTTTAACTTCATCCCAGTTATAGGTCTTAAGGAATGCAATAGCTTCATCTCTGTTACATCCTGTAGTATCCATAGTTATCTGTATTTTATGGTTCTTTTCAAGTCCTTCAGTCAGTTGCCTGTCTTCTTCAATAAAGTTCAAAAAATTACCTTTTCCTTTCTGCCATGCTCCAAAGAGGAAACACACTCCCATAACCATTAATACTCCGGGAATGGGAACAGGTATACCGGAAGAACAGGCAGTTATAATAGTAAGGACTGTACAGGACAGGCCAATGATTAAATATATTTTATAACGTTCCAAGAGAATCACTCCTGGTATTTTATGTGTGAGTGATGAGCAGGAAACTGCTCATCACTCACTTAAATTATTCCTTCAAATCATAATAATCATAATAATCAAGTCCCATGTGGGTAATCGGGTCTTCGCCACCGAGGAAACGGAGTGTATTTTTTAATTTAAGTAATTGAATAAATACATCATGTTCCGGGTATAAGGAAGGTAAATGCATAGGACTTTTAAAATAGAAAGAAAGCCATTCCTGAATGCCGTAAAATCCGACTCTCTGAGCAAGATCCATAAATATGGCAAGGTCAAGAACAATAGGGGCGGCAAGAATGGAATCTCTGCATAAAAAGTTTATCTTTATCTGCATGGGATAACCGAGCCATCCGAAAATATCAATATTATCCCATCCTTCTTTATTATCTCCTCTGGGGGGATAATAATTAATTTTTACTATATGACAGAGATCCTTATATAATTCAGGATAGGTGTCAGGCTGAAGTATATAGTCAAGAACTCCAAGTTTACTTACTTCTTTTGTCTTGAAAGACTCTGCATCATCAAGGACTTCTCCGTCTCTGTTACCGAGTATATTCGTAGAGTACCATCCTTTAACTCCGAGCATTCTGGATTTCAGGCCGGGAGCCAGAATAGTTTTCATAAGGGTCTGACCTGTTTTAAAATCTTTACCCATAATTGGCAGTCTTTTTTCTCTGGCCAGTTCCCACATGGCAGGTATATCTACTGTAAGGTTAGGCGCACCGTTGGCAAAAGGTACTCCTTCGTGAAGACATGCATAGGCATAAATCATACTCGGCGCTATGGCAGGATGGTTCTTTTTCAACCCTTCTTCAAATGCTTCAAGAGTCTTATGAACATCATCTTCTTCAAGGTAGACTTCAGTGCTGCCGCACCAGATAGCAACCAGTCTGTCAAGGCTGTTTTCTTCTTTGAATTTCTTTATATCTTCCCTTAACATCTGAGCATAATCCCATTTTGTAGAAGCAGATTTTATATAAGTACCATTTAATCTTTTTACATAATCAGGAGAAAAAACTCCCTTCCATGGTTTTATAGCACTCAATTCATCTTTAATTTGATCCAGCAGAGATTTTTCAAGGACTGCCGCCTTGAGGGCTATTTCATAGGCATTATCCGGGAATATATCCCATCCTCCGAAAACAAACTGTTTCGGATCTGCAAGAGGGATAAAATCTTTTATAAGAGGTGCTTTTTTTTCAGTCCTTTTACCGAGTCTTATAGTTCCCATCTGCGTAAGAGAACCAAAGGGTTTTCCTATATTCTTATTAATAGCTATAACACCTGAAATAAAGGTAGTAGCTACTGCACCCATACCGGGAAGCAACACTCCAAGTCTTCCCTCTTTAGATTTAATTTCTTTACTCATGTCAAAACTCTCCTTTATTTGTTAAATCGTGAAGGGTAATGCGAGGCAGTGCAAAACGTGACGCGTAACGCGAGGCAAGCTAATTACCGCACCAGGTAAATTAGTAACCATTTTATCAGCTTCTGCCTGACAGGCAGAAGCTTTTTACGGATACCCTTTCACCTGTTACGAAACTAAGCAGTTTACAGATAGTGTATTTCACGATTTTCTGTCTACGACTGTTCACAATTTTTATAAACTTTATCTTGAAAATTCGACATACAGATACGTAAACCTTCTATAAATAATATTTCAAATTTTTTCGAATTATAGTATAATATAAAAATTATATAAATAATATCAATAAAGGAGTTTTTTGTGAAAAAAGAAAAAGCAGAAAATAATGGAATTGATTTTGAAAAAATAATACTGAATATAACTCTTTTAATACCGGCTATCTTCATTGTTGTATTACTTCTTATGATTACAACTCTGGTCAGTATAGGTGCAGGCGACACATGGTGGTATCTTGCATGCGGAAGATATATAGTGGAAAATAGAACTGTGCCTCAGACAGATGTTTTTTCCCATACATTTTACGGAAAAGAATGGATTAATTCCGAATGGCTTACAAATGTTGTATTTTATCTTATATTTTCCGCCTTCGGCAGAGAAGGACTTGCTGTATATAAAATAATCATGGTAATTATAATATTTTCTCTTGTGCTCTTCAGAGTCTATCGTAAAACCGGTAATTATCAGCATGTATTGATATGTTTATTTATTTTATCCTTTGTAGGAAAAATTTTTCTGGATATAAGAGCACAGCTTTCCACATTTATATTCATAAATATTTCTGTCTTATTATTTGACATGTACAGAGAAGGCAAGAGATGGGTAATATATATAATCCCTGTAATGATGATACCATGGGTCAACTTTCACGGAGGATATATGTATATTTTCTTTATCCTCGGGTGTTATTTTATGGGAGAAACAATTGATAGATTTATGGAAAAATACAGGGAAAAAGATGAGAAAAACAGAGATGAAAAAAAAAGAACTTCTCTCTTCATATTACCTCTGATGATGATTATATGCTTTTTTGTCTGTCTCATAAATCCTTACGGAATAAGAGTTTATGAATTCCCATTTAAAATTCTTCATCAGCCCAGTTTTAAAGATACACTGGAATGGCTTCCTCCTTTAACATGGAAATTTCCTTTTTACAGTGACATAATGGCTTTTACATGCCCATCTATTTATATACCATATGCCATAGTATTTATAATATTTTCCATACTTTCATGGAGAAGATTATATACGGGAGAATTACTTATAAGCTATCTTACCCTTTCCATGTCAATCAGTTCCAGAAGATTTATACCTCTTTTCATCTTTGTTTCTTCTCCCTTATTATTCCAGGCTTTCAGTATTACTGCAGGCAATATTATCAGACAAATGGAAAATAATAGTACTGTAAAGTTTTTTCAGAAAAATAACAGATTGATATCTCTGGCCGTCATGATGATTTCAGTATTTTTTTTATACGGATATATGCTATATATGCGTATACTTCCGGGTGTAATAGCTTCCGGGAGCTTATTTAATTATATGACAGTAGATTATTCATTTCCCCGGGCATCATGCGAGTTTCTTAAGGTTAACAAGATAAAAGGTAAACTCCTGAATTATTATAACTGGGGAGGGTATATTTACTGGAACCTCTTCCCTGACAATCCGGGTTTTATTGACGGAAGAGCTCATGGAGTCTATGATGAAAAACTTTATGACGAATACAAACTGCTGGGCAGTAGCGACGGATGGCTCGAATTCGATAACGGAGGCATGGAAATTTTAGCAAAAGGTCTTACAAAAAATAAATTTGCTATAATCAACAGAATGAAAGATAGAGTATTTACAAATTATACTATTACAGTTAAATTAAGAGAATTGAATTTCCAGGAAGATGAAATTGAATTTATAAAGAAACTGATGGTAAGAGTTAACTGGGAAAAAATAGTAGATATCTATAACATAGATATAATTTTTATAAATAAGGTTGTAAACAGTGATCTGGCTAATCTTGTTGTTCAAAAACAGGATAAATGGCTGTACGTTTATCAGGATAATAATACCCTCATATTCTTACGTAATAATGAGAAAAATAAAGAGGTAGTAGAAAATCTTATAAAAGGTAAACTCTTTATTCCGGAAGAAGCGAAGAGGTATTACCAGCAACAATAAAGTAAGTCTTGACTTTCTATTTTATTTTTTGTAATATATTTTTTTGGTGAAGGGTGAAAGGGGAGTAGGGGCGACCCCCTGTGGTCGCCCATTACCGGTGAAACCACGCATCACGCATCACGCATCACGCGTCACGATAAAAAAATGAGGTGATTTTATGGAAAAAATGGAATTTAAAACAGAGGTAAAACAGTTATTAGATTTAATGATTCACTCACTTTATACAAACAAAGAAATTTTCCTGAGAGAACTTCTATCCAATGCATCTGATGCCATAGACAAAGCCAGATATGAATCTCTTACAAACAGGGATATTTTAGAGGGAAATGAAGAATGGAAAATTAAAATTATCCCTGATAAAGAAAATAAAACCCTTACAATAAGAGATAATGGCATTGGTATGACAGAGGAAGACATCATCAGGGAACTCGGAACTATTGCCCATTCGGGGACTAAAGAATTCCTTAAATCTCTGAAAGAAAAAGATATAAGAGATAATCCGGAACTGATAGGACAGTTCGGCGTGGGATTCTATTCTTCCTTTATGGTGGCAGATAAGGTTACAGTTATATCCAGAAAAGGTGGCACAAAAGGCGGTACAAAATGGGAATCCGGTGCAGATGAAACATTTACGGTAGAAGAAGTAGAAAAAGAACACAGAGGAACAGATGTTATAGTACATTTAAAAGAAGATGAACAGAAATATCTGGAAAGCTGGGAAATAAGGAATATAATAAGAAAATACTCTGATTATATAGAACATCCTATAGTTATGGACGTGGAAAAAACAGGTGAAAATGACACAAAAACAGTAGAAGAAGAAATACTGAATTCACAGAAAGCCATATGGCTCAAATCTAAATCAGATATAAAAGACAATGAATACAATGAATTCTACAAACATCTTTCCAGAGATATATCCGATCCTGCAAAGGTAATTCACTATAAAGCGGAAGGAACATCTGAATTTACTGCGTTAATTTATATACCGGGGAAAAAACCTTTCGATATATTCTACAGAGATTTCAAATATGGCCCCACCCTTTATGTAAAAAGAGTTCAGATAATGTCTAACTGTGAAGAATTACTCCCTGTTTATCTCAGATTTGTAAAAGGTGTTGTAGATTCTTCCGATCTTCCATTAAATATATCAAGGGAAATACTTCAGAATAACCGCCAGGTAGAGATTATAAAAAATAATCTTACAAAAAAAGTAATTGATACCCTCTCTGAAATGAAAAAGGATGAATATGAGAAATACCTTGAGTTCTATAAAGAATTCGGTAAAATCTTAAAAGAAGGCATACATTACGACTTCTCCAAAAGAGAAGTTCTGGCAGATCTCCTGCTCTTACAGTCTACAAAAACAGATGGTTCTTCTTTTACAACCTTCGAACAATATGTTCAGAACATGAAAGAAGGACAGGAAGATATTTACTATATTACAGGCACATCCCGCGATGAAGTCATAAATTCTCCCTATCTGGAAGCCTTTAAAGAAAAAGACTATGAAGTTCTTATAATGGTAGAAGAAGTAGATGATATTATTATGAGCAGTCTTTATGATTACAAAGGCAAAAAAGTTAAATCAGTCATAAAAGGTGATATAAAGCTTGACAAGACTGAAGAAACTCAGAAAGAAACAGAAAAGAAAAAGTATGAAAAGCTTATTGACTTTATCAAAGAAGAACTTAAAAATGATGTAAAAGATGTCCGCCTGTCGGGAAGACTTAAAGATTCTTTATGCTGTCTCGTAGCAGATGAAGGAGATATGGATCCTCAGATGGAAAAGATATTACAGGCTATGGGGCAGAATGTGCCGGGAACCAGAAGAATACTTGAAATCAATCCTGTTCACAGAGTGGTAGAGTCTATGAATAAAATATTCGAAGAAAACAGTACCAGTGATATACTGAAAGAATATACACTGTTGCTTTACGATCAGGCACTTTTACTGGAAGGTTCAAGACCGAAGGATCCTGTCCTGTTTACCAGGGCTGTAACAAAACTTATGGCAGAGAATGTAAAGCAGTGAGCAGTGAGCAGTGACCAGTGACCAGTGACCAGTGACCAGTGACCAGGTATCAGTGAGCAGTTACCAGTGAGCAGTTACCAGTTACCAGTGGGCAGTAAACAGTGGGTAGTAAACAGTGAGAAGTGAGCAGAGTGAGTAGAAAAAACTCACTGCTCACTGTTCACTGTTTATTATTTTGCTGCCAGTTCCAGTACAGCTTTAACGAGACCGTCTATACCATCGGCTATATCTTTAATTCCCGGGCCTAACATATAGGCAGGTGTCGATACTATCCTGTATTTTTCATCTACTACAAAATCATTTACAGGACATTCTATATGAACAGCCCCCATTTTATTAATCTTTTCAGCTGTAGCTCTATCTGACCCTACAGTCAATCTCAGTTCTATATCCTTACCTAAAATCTTTGCCACAAGTGCCGGAGCTATACAGATAGCTCCTATAGGTTTTCTTTTACTATGAACCTCTTTAATAAAAGCTTCTACCGAAGGGTCAACTGTACAGTTCTCTCCGTTTATTGCAAAATCACAGAGGTTTTTTGCTGCACCAAAACCTCCCGGTATAATAAGACCGTCTATATCATCTACACTTACAGTATTAATATCTTTAACATAACCTCTGGCTATTCGTGCAGATTCTTCCAGAATATTTCTCTTTATGCCAATTATTACATCTCCTGTAATATGGTTGACTACATGCATCTGATCTTTATTCGGTGCAATACAGATTACCTCCGCTCCTGCTCTGTTAAGAGACAGAAGTGTAAGAACAGCTTCATGGATTTCTGTGCCGTCAAAAACGCCGCAGCCATGTAATAAAACTCCTATTCTCATATAAATAACCTCCCTTTTTTACAGTGAGCAGTGAACAGTTATCAGTGATCAATAAAGTTCGCAGGTTCAGATTTAAAATTAATCTGCAAACTATACCTTTATTAGCATCTGGTCACTGGTCACTGGTCACTGCTCACTGGTCACTGTTCACTGGTCACTGCTGGTCACTGATTTTAATTATACAATAAGTTTTTTATTTTTAAAAGGATTTTTTTTAACAAATGAAGAATTAATCATTTAATTAAAGTTGTCAGGGGGCAAAAAAATATATTATTACAATTTTCAATAAGGCAGGTGTTGAAAATAATGACAATATTGAAACATCAGGAAGAATTTAACTTCAGACTTTATTTTAAAACATCGGAAGGAACAGAATTTCTGAATATCTTTAAAAATTACAGAAAACTGGAAAACCTCTCCAAAGCACAGGTTATGCTCAACACATTGAAAGACTTTCAGAACAAATACCCCAATAAAGATACGGTAAATAAAATGTTAGCAGTAATACCGGGAAAACAGCTATTAAGCTAGACCCTCACATTATTAAAATATTTATTAAGGAGTGTTTAATTACATGAATTTGAAATTCTATGATCTTACCCAGCCTTTAAGTGTTCTCACACCTGCATGGCCTACGTACGAGCCGTTACAGGTGAAATTCTTCAAGCGCCTTGCCCCTAACGGAGCAAACGGTCAGCTTATAACTACAAGTAACCATGTAGGAACACATTTAGACGGCTCTCTTCATTTCTGTACCCATGGAAGAGACATAGCAAGCATACCTCTTGAGGAACTTACAGGCCCTGCTGCAGTGGTAGACCTGAGCGATTGTACCGAAGATTACGATATTTATACATCTGAACAGATCGAAAAACGTGTGGAAGTAAAAGAAAATGACATACTTTTAATACATACAGGATATATGAAATATGCCTGGGATCAGCCGGAAGCAGACGAAGTCCGTTACATGGTAAAACATCCGGGACCGACGAAAGAATTCTCAACATGGTGTATGAAGAAAAAAATAAAATGGATAGGCGTAGACTGTGGTTCTGCCGATCATCCAATGAATACGAAAATAAGAGAATGGTGCCCCACACAGGCAAAAGAAGCAGAGAAATTCCTGAAAAAGAAATATAATAAAGGTCTCGACGATTTCTTCCCCACTGAAGATTATCAGCTCATGCATATAGACCTCTTCCCGAAAGATATTATACATGCAGAAAACCTGGGAGGAGAATTAAAGAGATTTCTCAATAAGAGAACCTATGTAGGATGCTTCCCCTGGAGATTTGTAGGCGGAGAGTCCAGTATATGCCGTATAGTTGCCATTGAACAGACATAAATGAAAAAACCGGTTGAAGAGTTTCTTCAACCGGTTTTTTTATTTAAGTAAAAAATTATCTGCGTCTATAATAATTAATCCAGTTCCCTGCCTTCATATAAAGAGCTCTGTCATCAGGTTTTATCTGTTCAAGCGTACTTATTGCATCTGCATATTTTCCCATTTCTCCCAGGTTCCTTCCTGTCTGGTATAAAGCAATATTCCTTAAAGACGGAATGGTTGAAAGTCTTTTATAAATTTCTATAGCTTTCGTGAACTCTTTTTTTGCATCGTAAAGCATTGCAAGAAGGTGTAAAACTTCAATATTATCAGGCTCAACAGAGAGAGCAGATTGACAGCAATCTATAGATTTATCCCAGTCAAATTCTATATAATTACTGGCACCGTCCATATAATTCTTTACTGTCTTTTTATTATCTATTCCTTCTTTAACAATAAATTTCCCTTCTCTCCCCTCCCACTCAAGGGTATAAACCTTTCTGGCAGGAAATGATTTTATAAGGTTTTCATTCTGAACCGGGTCAAGATAGAGGACTGTAATAATCTTTTGAGATTTATAATCAGAGAAATTCCTTATAAAAAACATATTCCCGAAATAGCCATGACCTCTCAGAAAAATAAGAGAAGGCTCTTTAATATTCAATTTATCTGACATAAATGCAGCAGGTTCACACCTGAAACGATACTGATCTTTAACAGAAGGAAATAGATTTATAAATATTCCGAACATCATAAATACTATGACAGAACATATCAATGCAGGAGCAAACATATGAGAACCTTTAAAATTCTTTGCATCAAACCATTTTTTCACATAAAGAAATCCTGCCGACGCAGGGATTAAAGACAGCATAAATGACGGAAGATAGTACCGTGACCCAATCTCAAAGGCACCATTATAATAGAATCCTCCGTAAGAAATACCCAGAAAGAGGACAGGCACAAGTAATAAAATAATTTTTAATTCTTTTCCGAAGAAAGAAAATAATGTAAAAAAAGCAATAAAAGGAACGGTCCAGAAAGAATTTCTCATGAAAGAAAAAGCACTGTTAAATAATCCATGAAGAGGTGTATGGACAGAAGGAGTAAATCCCCATTTATCGTCAGGATCATATTTTTCATAGCCAAAAAGGAAGGGCTCTCCGTTCTGTATGGTATTAACAATTAACAGGAGGCCTGCACCGAGAAAAAAGAGGAACACTATGAATGATATTTTCAATAAAAATATTTTTTTCATATCTGATTTCATAAAAAGGTATATCATAAGAGGAACAGTGCCGGCACATATGGCCAGGCCGTCTCCGGGGCGGATAAGAATAATAAGTAAGGCAGATAAACCTGAGAGAATGGGATAGACAAAATGTTTATCATTAAAACTTTTGAATATGCCGTATATAAATAAAAGGGCAAGGCATGAGGCTCCATTATGAGGAAAATAAGTGCCACCCAGTAAAAAAAACAGAGGTGAAAGAAGGGCAAAATTTACGGACATAAAAGCCCCTTCAGTGCCGAGTAATAATTTACCGGTAAGATAAAGTATTATAATAGATAAAGCAGTCAGCAGGGGATTTATAATAAATTCTATATGAAAAAACCTTCCGAAAGACAGTAAAAGAGGCCAACCTGCCGTAACTTTGCTGTACCATTTGCCGTCATTAATAATACTCCAGCTATGGAATGAAGCGGCCCATGGAGGAGATGTTTCATAAAGTTTTCCATGAGCCATGACATCTGATTGAAACATATAACAGAACTCATCTCCTACAGGAGGAACATGGCCTGTGATGAAAAAATGTGATGCCAGTGTAATGGAGAATGAAATAAGGAATAAAATAATGAGGAATTTTCTTTGATTTTTAACAGTCGGGAGAGAAAATTTCATAGAAAACAGATAGAGGGAGAGTAGAAATATTGAAGGGAGGAGAAAAATATAAACAGGGATTATATGGTATATAAAGAAGATTTTAAAAAAATGCTTAAAATAATAAGATAAAACAACAGATGTAAAGGGGTTGTCTTCTGTAAGGTTTTTCGCTGCAAATTGTGCTGTTTCAAGGTTATAGAAACTTCTGTCACAGGAGAAACGCAGTAAAATAGCAAGGAGTAAAAGAATTATGGAAGGTATTATAAATAAAATATAAGATGTATCTTTTTTTTTCTTCATAGTCATGTAATGGGCAGAAACATCATTTTGTTTCTTCACATATATTATTTATTTTCCAGTTTATTAATTCTGTCTTCATGGTCTTTAAACTTGTAGCCAACGGCATCCATAAAATTACTGACAATATTAACAAGTCTTGAAACTTCAACCTTTATACCTTCAGATTAAGTCTTTTTTGAGATTTTTTTAATTTTTCTAAAAACCAGACTTAACTCTATCTCCATACCTTCAAAACCTTCAACTTTTATTTTATCCGTTTTCGTATATTCTTCAGGAGTTTCATAAATATCATTATTTTTCAATTTATAAATATAAATTTCTTTTTCATCAGGATCTACAATCCAATACTGTTTGACTTTATTTTTTTCATAAAGTCTTCTTTTCTTTAAACAATCTTTAGAAGCAGTAGAAGGAGAAAGAATTTCTATCACTATATCGGGGGCACCGAGGCAACTTCTATAATCTTCTATCTTATGCTGATCGCAGACAACAATAATATCAGGTTGAACAACATCAAATATCTCTTTATCATTCTTATTCTTACCTTTAGGAAACCGAACATCTACAGGTGTAGCAAATACTTCACAGGTTTTATCAATTAAATAATTAGCTATCTGTCTGAACAATTCTCCCGATATTCTCTGATGATCCAGTACAGGAGCAGGACTCATATTATAAGGAACACCATCAATAATCTCCCACCTTTCATCATCAGACCAGGTGAGGTAATCTGCATAACTATACTTTTTTTCTATATCTAATTTTCTTGCAACACTTTCCATAGATAATTCCTCCTCAATGTACCTTTCACATATTATTTATTTTCCAGTTTAACCTTCTTTATTATTAAAACGATCTATTAATTTTATTATAACATATCCACATAAAATATCATTAACCGAAAACCATATTTAAATCAATCTCCAGTCCTTCAAATCCTTCCACCTTTATTTTATCGTCTTTTTTATATTTTTCAGGATTTCTGTATGTAAAATCTTCTGTTAATTTGAATATAAAAACTTCTTTTTCTTCAGGGTCAATAATCCAGTATTGCTTTACTTTATGTTTCTCATAGAGCTCTCTCTTCCTTATGCAGTCTTTTGAAGCAGTAGAAGGTGACAGAATTTCAATGACCATATCAGGAGCGCCTTTACATCCTTTACGGCTGAGCTTATTGTTATCACACACGACAACCAGATCAGGCTGCACTACAGTATAAATATTATCATCGCTGTCAGATTGTATCTGTGGTAAAGAAATATCAAAAGGAGAACTGAATATCTGACAGGTTTTGCCTCTGAGGTAAATATTAAATTCAGCAAGAAGTTCTCTAAGAACCTTCTGATGAATATCTGACGGACTCGACATACCGAATGGAACTCCTTCGATTATTTCCCATCTTTCCTCATCGGGCCAGGTCAGATAATCGGCATAGGTAAAATATTTATCTGTGTTTTTTGCAACACTTTCCATAATCTCATCCCTTTCATTCAATTATATCTTTATTATATTCATTTTACACAGAGCAGTAAATATCTTATAAATTATTTTACACTACCAAAACAGATTTAAATCAAAGATAGCGTTTTTTTATGACAGGTAGATTCACTGTCATAAAAAAACGCTATCTTACCGCATTATCTTATTACTTTTTCTTGTTTTTCTTAAGATTTTCTATAGTTTCCTGTGTAGCTTTCTTATACTGTAAGGCAAATGGTTCTGAAGGATTAATCTTTAACACTTTATCATAACATGCAATAGCCTCTTTATATTTTCCCTGTTGTCCCAGGGCAAAGCCTTTATCATTTAATGCACTTATATTATCCGGTTCCGTCTTTAAAACAACATCAAAATCCTCAATAGCTTCTTTATATTTTTTCTTATTAACCAGAAGCCATCCGCGGGCAATACGTGCCTCAACATATGCAGTCCGCTTCTTTATTACGTCATTAAAGTTCTTCATAGCTTCATCATCTTTTCCCAGAGCTACAAGTATAAGACCTTTTATATACAGAGCTTCATAAAAAGAAGGATCCATTTTTATTATTTGCTCAACACATTTAAGAGCTTCTTTATTATCTCCGATTTCTTTTAACGCCCAGGCTTTATTGGCAATGGCAGGTACAAAAGTAGGGTTTATCTTTAATATAGTATCAAACACTACAACAGCTTCTTTATATCTGCTTAAAGCATTTAATGATACTCCTTTTCCATTTAAGGCTCTGACAAAATCTTTATTAAGCTCTATAGCTCTGTCATAGCATTTTAATGATTCTTCAATTTTGCCCTGTTGATACAGTATACGTCCCCTGCCTTCCCATGCGAGATCAAAATCGGGGCAGATTTCAATGGCTTTATCGAAAGAAGTAAGAGCTTCACTGTATTTCTTCTCATTAAAAAAAATATCTCCCTTGTTATAAAAAGGATCTGCCTTTTTTCTTAACTCCAGGTTTTCCCTGGCTTTATCTTTGCAGGAACACAGAAGAGTCAGAAGTAACAGACATATAATAATTCCTTTAGACTTGCAAAAATTCATAACACATACACCTTCCTTATTATTAAAATAATCAACCTTTTATGCTTACCTCTACTGACTTGAGCATGAGCGTGTAATAAATTGTTTCCTCCCGTCACTGGGCACGCGTTACGAGAGTTACATATTCATTATTCAGGCTCAACTCTGTATAACATTATACAATAATCTTCACACACCTTCCTTATTGCAAGAATCTTGCGCATCACTGTAAATCTATTACACAAATAAGCTATATTATATCAGAAGTGGTATTTAGATGTAAATATAACGGTCATTAAAGTTTTTTAATCTTTACCGGGGGAGGAGCACAGCAAAAAAGAGGTTTGCAGGAGCATATAAAAAATAAGAGAGAGGGTAAATACCCTCTCTCCATTATTTAAGAGATTATCTCTTAGTTGGTTGCTTCATAAAGTTTCACACGGTGATTATCAGTAGTGTAAACCTTACCATTGATATCCACTGATGTGTACAGAGGATAGAAGAGATTATTTGTATCCCATGCTTCGATCCATCCGCCACCGCTGACCAGATTCTTCTGCATACGTCTGTTGAAACCGTCTACAACATAGAGATTGTTACCTGTATCAAGATAACATCCAACGCAGGTATGGAATTTACCTGCACCACCGGTGCCAACTGTACCTGCAGTGCTTACCTGTTTAATGTAATTGCTGGTTTCTAAATCATAAGCAAGAACGCGGTCATTTTCTGTATCAGATACATAAACTATATTGTTGGTTGCATCTGTAGCAAGACCCCATGGATGGAAGAACCCTTTGTTCTCTGCTCCGAGAAGGGTAATGAGAGGAGTTCCGTCTTCTTTGAATTTGTGGACTTCACCATCACCATAAGCAGGAACTGCAGAATTAAGCTGAATACCATTGCTGTATGTATCTGCTACCCATACATAGGCTTTTCCGTAGGAAATGCCGGTAGGATACCAGAAGAAACGCTGAACACCCTGATACCATTCCACACCGAGTGGATGAACTATATTAGAGCTGAGAGGACTGGTCACATTATAGCCGGGCTGTAATTTGCTTACACGACCAACACTGTAATTGAATCCTTCTGAGCTTGTAGGACCGGGATTTGGATTTCTTGCCCAGTCAACAACATAGATAATATCTTTGTCGTTATCTACTGCAATACCCCATGGATAGTAATATTCGACAAAGGTGGGACTAAGGCTTGTATCACCGGCAATATTTATAGTAGAAGCAATCTGCTGTGTGGGATAATCACCAACAGTTCCACTTGGTGGTGTATTAAGAGTACCCTCTAATCTGTGGTGATCTATATAGGCATTATACCAGTTCATAAGATCTTGAGCATTACATACTGCAAGGAACGGAGGAGTTCCCCACTGGGTTATGTACTGACTCTTATTTACGCCGAGAGTTTTGGATTTAATGACGCGGCAGTTTACATTATCTACTATATAAACGTTTCCGTTCTTATCTGTAGCTGTACCTGCTGGATTTGCATAATCCTTATAAAGGAGTCTCCATCTGTCCATTTCTTTTCCGTCCTGTTTAAATTTCCATACACGATGGTATGCGTCTCCAACAAATACTTCCTGAGTCTGGTTGGGGCACACTGCCACTGTAATGGCCTGTGCAACACCACCATTTGCATTATAAGGTGCATTAAAGTTTGCAAAAACATATGGAAGCGCTTGTCCTGCAGGATAACGACGGGATACTGTACCAACCAATGAGGCTGAACTACTAGGAGTTCCGTCTACTGGACATGGAATTGTGAAACTGGTTCTGAATGGTGTTGTAAGCCATTTTGCGCCATCATATTTATAGACACATTCATTTTCATGACCGTCAGTCCAGTCATAATCTGCAGCAAATATAGCTTCTACTACAGAACCACCCTGGCTCGGAACATTGTATGCTGCAATACCTGTAATGAAGTTTATATCCGGATAATTACCGATACCGATAGCAGCAGGCGGATAAAGTCTGGAAGCGCGAACGCCTTCTGCGCTATAAACAACAATTCTCTGATCTGTCACAGGATTTACCGGCGGATTTGGTTCGGTATAACCGGCAGCACGTGCACATGTGGCAAGACTTAAAATAGTACCTGCAACATAAACATTTCCGGAGGAACCGGCTGCCACGCCTACTGGCTGTATTATACGATAATCCACACTGGCTGTAGAAGATGTTCCTTCAAGGTTAACTGGCCACTGATCATTTGTAGGAAGTGTTGTAGGATCATTCCATTTCGGTGTATCCTGATTGGCAAGATTACATCTGTGTAAGACAAAACGCGGCTCGTAAGTAGCGGCACCTGTTCTTACCCAGTGCTGATAAAATTCAGGCACATAAAGCCATTTGCCGTCAGAACTTGTAGCAAGACCATTGATTTCACCGAAGTTGAAACCATTGGAGTAACCGAGGGTAGAATTCGGATGACCGAGGTCTTTACCGGAACTGCTGGATTTTGCTAAAAATCTTATAACTCTTCCGCCGAGACCGTTGGCAGTAGCATAAGCTCCTACTGGATCTGGATTTGTGCCATCATCATAGTTGGCATCTGTAATATAAATGTATTCACCTGCTGGATCTACTGCGAGACCGGCAATCTGAACGACACCTGTTGTATCAATGAGGAAGCCTCCATCATACTGAGAAGTAAGATGATTTCCTGCTGAGTCATATTTTTCGATATGATTTCTGAAACGCTGTGCATAATCTACATTATCTGTAGCTTCAGATAATGAAGAATAAGGATCATATACTGCTACATAGAAATTGCAATCCTGATCTGATGCTACAAATACTGAACCGTAATTTGCATCATAGGCACTCTGATAACCCCATGTACCTGTATGGGCATATTTCTGTCCGCCAGCAAGCTGTACATCAAAGGAACCTGTTCCGCCTGTTACTGGAACATCGTCTGATGTATAAAGCTGTACAGTTGCGACACTGGCAATAGAATCCGGGAATTTATATTTTGCTGCATTCGCATCTGTATCCTGAGCATTTGCGGCAACATCTAATACTACTGGATTTCCGTTAACACTAAATTTAATCTTATAAGCGGTTGCATCCATATTTCCCCAGTAAAGAGTATCGCCAGGAGATACTGGAATAGTAGATGGGATAAATTTCTTATCTTTTATTGTTACACCAAGATAAGCATTAATAGGAGTAGTCTGACCGGCTGTAATAGTAACTTTCTTTATTCTGTTGGAAAGCATATTACCATTGCCGTCAGCACTGTCCATACCGGAAAGTACTACCTGTACCACAGTGGCTTTTACACCGTCAAATTTCTGAACGGTAGGTATAGTATATCCAGCAGATGGTTTGTTTATTGTGAAAGTATTCTCTGTTCCACCACTGGAATTCTGACATTCAATCTTTATAGATTTTACAGTTGATTGAATTAACTGAGCAGAAATATCAGATCCTTCTTCAGGCCATGGAACTGTTATTTCTAAAGATCCTAAACCATCATTGCCGGTGACGCTTGGAGTTATGGTAGAGACTCCATCCCCTCCGCCACAACCAATGAGGTAAAGGGCTAAAAATATACTAACAATTGTTAAAGTTATTAAACTTCTTTTCATATTTACCTCCTTAGTTATTGTACTGTTACATTAATAGATCCACCAGATGGTATTGGTGTGTTTGTTGGTGTTGGTGTTGTCGACGGTGTAGGTGTAGATGTTGCTACAGGTGTTGTAATAACAGTTGCATCGTCACCGCAGCCTACCAACGTTACTGATGCAAAAGAAATTAGCAATGACACTAATAATAGAGCTGCACAGATTGTGATAAACCACTTTTTCATTTAATTAAATCACCCTTTCTTAATCTTACAGGAAAAAGTTTAATCATAGCTTTTTTCCCAAAATTTATCGACCTTAATTTTTAATAATTATCACGTTGGAGAACGAGTAAAAGGAATTAGAAATAAACGCTTATTTCTCTTCTTCACTGAATGACACACCCTCCTTTATGAATTTAATTTTTATATTACAGGCTAATTTATTTGCCGTACGAAAACTCCACATAAAGAGTAAATATAAATATTCGAACCTCAGAGTAAAATTCCTTCTATAAAATTTAGTATTTTATAAATATTTACAATAAAAATTTTCTCTAAAGGAAAAAACTTATTAGTCCTTTCAGGTTAAATATTTTATATTTTCAAAATCCGATTTAAAATTCGACCTATTTTATTCTATAAAAGTCTTCAAAAATCCTGCTTCTTTTTATTTTTATTTTCACTTACCATTTTTATTCTATAAGATATTCGTTTTGTATTCTATAAGACAGAATGAAATCCTTCATATTCCTGTCATTTTTTTAGTTTTTTAAGAATTTATTGTAGCAAAAAACCTGACGTGTTATAATTAATGAGGATATATAAATGGAAGGAATTTTTGAAAAGAGGTTTTAAATATGGAAAAAAGTGAAAAAACTTGAAGAGGAAACTCTTGAAAAGGTCTGAAGGAGGGATGATAAATGCTTTCAAACACAGAACTGCTAAAAAAAATAGATATCCTTGAGCCGGTATTGTTGAAGGAAATCTTCTATATGATTCTTATGGAAATAGAAAAAAACAAAGAAGAATCTGCAGGTAAATCAGATTTTGCAGAATTAAGAAGCATCATAAAAGAATCTGCAAATAAATCAGATTTTGCAGAATTAAGAAGCATTATGAAAGAAATTGCCAGAGCACAAATGAATACAGAAGCTAACTTGAGAGAACTGTCTGAACGTCAGAAAGAAACGCAAACAGAAATCAAGGAACTATCAGAAGCTCAGAAAAGAACTGAGATTAAAGTGGAAGAACTTGCGGAAGCTCAGAAAAGAACTGAGATTAAAGTGGAAGAAC